>PEWM01000063.1 GCA_002779455.1 Deltaproteobacteria bacterium CG07_land_8_20_14_0_80_60_11 | reverse complement strand
TTAACATATTGTTATTTCAAAACTATTTTTTGGCAACTGTCGAAGATGAGTCAAACTCTTCTGCGAACCGAATGCCGTTTCGGTGTAAAAAAATATGGGCCACTTCATGAGCGAGGATCGCTGCAACGTTTTTTAGTGAGTAGCGGTGTTGTGACTGTATTTGGATAGTAAAATCGTTTGAACTGGAAAGTTCAACGTTACCAGGGGGTTTTAGGTTGTCTGAAAACTTAACACTCACTGTTGTGCCGGCGAGACGGTAATGGGAGACAATGCGTTTGGCAAGACGATTTGCACCGAATCTATGATCGTCCGTGCCAACGAGAACAAAGTTGTCGCCCGGAGTGTCGTCCCAGGAACCGCCAAGAACAAAGTTGTCAGAATAAATCCTGATGCGGTGCGGCGTCATAGCCCTGTAGAGTTCACGGATTGATTGGTTGACGCGATGAAGATTTTTATAACCTTGCGTTTCCACATCCTACCCCAAAACAGATTACACCCCGAGATATCTTGCGGATGAATCCCCAGACCGTACTAGATGTGCTGCCGTAATGCCGTAGCCCCATTCTAAGGCGGTAATTCTGAAAAAATCCACCATTTTTGTAAGAGTAAGGGCTGAATGCGCAGGTGGAACCCCTGAGAACCCCCAGGTTGAAAGATGAGGGCGGCCCCCTTGTCTATCCCTTCACCCCAGGGGAAGCGTCAAGGGCGCTCGGGGAGACGATTTTTCCAGGGCATTGCGGGGCGGGGAGACAGCACCCAGAGAGGCGGCAGCAAGAGCGACCCCCAGGAGCAGATTAACCCCGGGTTATCCCTTTGCCCTGCCCCTCCCCTGTCCTTTGTGTTCCAATCATGGCTGGCCGGGTCCAGGGTTTTGCCTGGGGCCTGGTGCTAAACGCTGGTGGCACGATCACAGCCTAAAATTTATCCATTTTCGGTTTGTGTGCGGGTAATAGTGCGGGTAATGAAAAAGGAGGGGTTAGGCCATTGAGCCTAACCCCCCGAATTTGCTGGGGTGAACGACGGGACTTGAACCCGCGACCGCCGGGGCCACAACCCGGTGCTCTGCCAACTGAGCTACGCCCACCATCAGACTCATTTGTAACACACGAATTGCCTCCTGGCAAGGGCGCGGTGACCGCGGCCGCGGCAATTACGGCGAAAGTCTGACGCTCCGGGCGCCCCGGTCCCCGCCCGGGGCCGGGGCGCCGCCTCACACCTTTACATTGGCCCCCGGAGGATATATGGTAAAATTGATGACTTTTTAAGGAGACCCTATGTACCAGGCCAGGTTTTGGGAAAGTGCGGAAGACCAGAAGGTCCAGTGCAACTTGTGCGCCCACGGATGCAAGATCGATCCGGGCAAACGGGGCCTCTGCCACGTCCGGGAGAACCAGGACGGCGCCCTCTATAGCCTCAATTATGGCAGAGTTATTGCCGAACACATCGACCCCATTGAGAAAAAGCCCCTGTTCCACTTCCTGCCGGGCACCCGGTCCTACTCCATCGCCACCGTGGGCTGCAACTTCATGTGCCTCCACTGCCAGAACTATGACATCTCCCAGTACCCCCGGGTCCACGGCGGCAAGATCCTGGGAGACGAACGCGACCCGGAAGCCATCGTGGCCTATGCCCTGGGGTCCCATTCGGCCAGCATCTCTTACACCTATACCGAGCCCACCATCTTCTTCGAGTACGCCCAGGACGTGGCTCGCCTGGCCCGGGAACACGGCCTGCGCAACGTCTTTGTGTCCAACGGCTTTATGACCGAGGCGTCCGCCACCGCCGCCGCAGAGTTCATCGACGCCGACAACCTGGATTTGAAGAGCATGCGGGACGATTTCTACCGCAAGGTCTGCAAGGCCCGGTTGCAGCCGGTGCTGGACACCATCACCCGGCTTAAGCAGCTGGGAGTCTGGGTGGAGGTCACCACCCTGGTCATCCCGGGGCACAACGACTCCGAGGCCGAACTCACCGAGATCGCCAACTTCATCAAAGGCGTGAGCCCGGCCATCCCCTGGCACGTCACCGCGTTTCACCCGACCTTCAAGATGATGGACCGGCCCGCCACCCCGGTGGCCACCCTGGTCCGGGCCCGGGAGATCGGCCTGGCGGCCGGGCTCCGCTATGTCTATGTGGGCAACATCCCAGGGGAGGACGGTGAGAACACCTACTGCTATGCCTGCCAGGAGTTGCTCATCGAACGGCTGGGGTACAGTATCCGGCGCTACCACCTCAAGGATGGCCGCTGTCCCAAGTGCCAGGCCGAAATTGACGGGGTCTGGAAGTAGCTCGTGGCGTTGCCCCAGCCCCCCGGGTAGTCCGTGGCCCTTACCACTCAATGCCGCGCCGGGCCTTGACTCCGGCCTCGTAGTAGTGTTTCAGGGGCCGCATTTCCGTGACCAGGTCCGCCAGTTCTATGAGTTCCGGGGGGGCCTGGCGGCCCGTCAGGACCACCTCCACCCACGGCGGCCGCTCCCGCAACATCTGAAACACCTCCACTGGGGGCAGGAGGTTGAAGGTCAGGGCCAGGTTGATTTCATCCAGGATCACCAGGTCGTGCTCCCCGGCCGAAATCACCTGCCGGGCCAGGTCCCAGGCCTCCCGGACGAGGGCCAGGTCTTCCGGGGCGGGGGCTTTCAGATTGACCAGCCCCGGCCGTCCGAAGTAGCGCAGGGTCAGGTCCGGGGCCAGGCGGCCCAAAGCGGCCTTCGCCTCCCCGGTCTCCCGGCCCTTCATGAACTGCACCATGTACACCTTAAACCCCTGCCCCACCGCCCTCAGGGCCAAACCCAGGGCGCAGGTGGTCTTGCCCTTGCCGTCGCCGGTGTACACCTGGATCAGCCCCCGGCTCAGTCGCGTCTCGGCCATCATACTTCCTTTCATAAAAGTTGTAGTCAGTAGTCAGTGGCCAGCACACCGATGCACTGGCCACTGGCCACTGACCACTGTCTACCATTCAACCCCTCAGCAGGTGCCGGGCGATGATCAGCCGCATGATTTCGTTGGTGCCTTCGTAAATCTGGCCCGCCTTGGCGTCCCGGAAGTAGCGCTCCAGGGGGTATTCCGTCAGGCAACCGTAGCCTCCCAGGATCTGCACCCCTTCGGTGGCCGCGGCCATGGCCGCATCGGTGGCGAAGCGTTTGGCCATGGCGGCGGCGAGACCGTAGGGCCGCTTCTGGTCTTTGAGCCAGGCGGCCTTCAGGGTCAGGAGGCTGGCGGCTTCCAAATCCGTGGCCATGTCCGCCAGCTTCCACTGGATGGCCTGAAAATCCGCCACGGCCTGGCCGAACTGCCGCCGCTGCTTGGCATAAGCCATAGCCGTGGCCAAAGCGCCCCGGCCCAGCCCCACGGCGATGGCGGCGGAGCCTACCCGGGCCGCGTCCAGGGCGGCCAGCATCACTTTAAGCCCCTGGTTCGGCTCGCCCAGGAGGCTGGTCTCCGGCAACCGGGCCTGGTCAAAAAAGAGGGGGACCGAGGCGGCGCCCCTCAACCCCAGTTTCTCCTCCCGGACCCCCCAGGTGACCTCCGGGGTGGCGGGGATTTCCACCACCAAGGCGCTGATCCCCTTGGCGCCCCGCTCCGGGTCGGTGAGCGCCGCCACCAGGGCGAAGCGGGCCACGCCCCCCGAGGTGACGAAGTTTTTTCCCCCGGTGAGCACCCAGCCGCCCTGCTCCCGGCGGGCCACGCTCTTCATCCCCGCCGGGTCGGAGCCGGCCTCGGGCTCGGTCAGGGCGAAACAGGCGTAGACCTCCCCCCGGGCCACCGGCGGCAGCCAGGCCTCTTTCTGGGCCGCGGTGCCGAACTGGGCCACGGCCCCCCCGAACAGGGAGTGGTTGACGTGGAGGATCAGGGCCGAAGCCGGGCAGGCCTGGGCCAGCTCCATCTGGGCCAGGACGTAGGCCACGTAATCCAGACCCTGGCCGCCGTATTCCCGGGGCAGAGCCAGGCCGAACATGCCTTCCCGGGCCCAGAGCTGCAGGATCTCCCGGGGAAATTGGGCCTCCCGGTCCAGCCGGGCGGATAGGTCTTTCACTTCCCGGGCCAGGCCCTGCGCCTTTTCCTGGACCCCCTGCTGTTCCGGTGATAAAGTAAAATCCATGCTGACCCCCTGGGACTGGCAGTGATGTTCACGGCTATCATTACAGATTTGCCGCCCCCGGTCAAGGTGCTCCCCGGGGCGCCTGACTTTTCCCCGGGGGCCGTTAGGGACCAGGCCGGGTTGGCCGGCAAGTCCCCCGTTAATTTAGCGGCGCAACTTGGCACTTCGCTGCAATTAGGATAAGGTTTTAAGTGAGATACAAAATCTGAGGGTATGCTTTCGTGAAAAACCGGATCCTGGCCGTGGGCTGGGCGCCGCAGTTGCAACAGGAAATTTTGCAGATCTTGAGTCGCTACTGATACCGGGGTTGCCAAAGCCGGGCGCCGGCAGGGGCGCCGGGAATTTTCGCCCATGGAAAACGCACCGTCACATTTTCGGTTGGCCCTGATTTTAGGAGGGGCGCGCAGCGGCAAGAGCCGCTACGGCCTGGGCCTGGCCGCCCGCTGCCCTGCTCCCCGCCTCTTTGTGGCCACCGGCGAACCCCGGGATGCCGAGATGGAGGCCCGGATCGCGGCCCACCAGCGGGAACGGGGCTCGGACTGGGCGACCCGGGAGGTCCCCCTAAAACTGGCGGCCGCCCTGGGCGACGCCCAGGACCATTACGGGGTCATCGTGGTGGACTGCCTTACCATGTGGGTGTCCAATCTCTTGCTTCGGGAGGACGCCCCCCCGGGCAGCATCCAGACGGCCTGCGAGCACCTGCTGGAGGTCCTGGCCAGGACCGCCGCCCCCACCATCCTGATCAGCAATGAGGTGGGGTGGGGGATTGTGCCGGACAATCCCCTGGCCCGGAATTTTCGCGATCAGGCCGGCTGGCTGCACCAGCGCCTGGCACAGATGGCCGACTTGGTGGTCCTGGTGGTGGCGGGGGTCCCGGTGCTCATCAAGAGCGATCTTTTCCCGGCCAGGCCGTGAGCCCACTGGCCAGGTTCATGGCGCTCCATAACAACGGCATGGTGCGCAGTGCGCACATGCTGGTTTACCGGTGAGCCGCAGGCTTATGAGGAACTGCTCACTGCTCACTGCTCACTGCTTACTGCTCACTGCTGATAGCTATTTAAAGAATTGAGGTCTTATTGCCATGATGACGCAATTGTCCCAGATAATTTCCCAGATCGAGCCCCTCAACCCCACCTGGCTGGACCAGGCCCGGGAGCGC
>PEWM01000254.1 GCA_002779455.1 Deltaproteobacteria bacterium CG07_land_8_20_14_0_80_60_11 | reverse complement strand
ACCAGTTGATCACCAAGATCAGTACGGGCTACGGCACGGCCCAGGATCGCACGGATTTCCAGGTGGATTAGTGTCGTGATGCATAAGTTGTCTACGCAAACCTTTCGAAACAGCAGCCTTTGGTAGCACAGGCTTTCCAGCCTGTGCGGGATTTTTGGCACAGCCTGGAAAGGCTGTGCCACCAATAAAAAATCCTGCCCCCCGGGCAATTAATCGCTATAATTTGGGGTATATTCAATCGAGTGGAAAATATTTTGCCGGGCCAGATCAATTATCTGCGGGTCTCCATCACCGACCGCTGCAATCTTCGCTGTTTCTACTGCACCTCCTGGGAAGGCTGGCAGAAGCTGCCGGCCCCGGAAATCCTGCGCTATGAAGAAATGCTGCGCCTGGCCGGGGTGGCCGCCGGGGTGGGCATCAAGAAGCTCCGGGTCACCGGCGGCGAGCCTCTGCTGCGCCGGGGCGTCCTGGAGTTTATCCATCTCCTGCATCAGGTCCCCGGAATCGAGGAAGTCTGCCTCACCACCAACGGCGTGCGCCTGGCGGAGCTGGCCCCGGACCTCTTGGCCACCGGCTTGCGCCACCTTAACCTCAGCCTGGACACCCTGCGGCCGGAACGCTACCGGGAGATCACCGGTTCCGACCGCTTCGGCGACGTCATGGCCGGCCTCGAGCGGGCCGCGGCCCTGGGTTTCAACCCCGTCAAGATCAACTGCGTAGTCTTAAAAGACTTAAACGACGACGAACTCCTGGACTTCGCCCGTCTGACCCGGGACCACCCCTTCCAGGTGCGTTTCATCGAATTCATGCCCACGGTGGATGAGGCGCGCTGGCGCCGCCACTTCCTGCCCATGGCCGAGATCCGCCGGCGGCTGGCGGGGCTGGGTCCCCTGGACGCGGTCACCTCCCCGGCCACCGCCGGCCCCGCCCGGACTTTCAGGGTCCCCGGGTTCCGGGGAGAGTTAGGCTTCATCAGCTCCGTCAGCGACCATCACTGCCCCACCTGCAACCGCCTGCGCCTCACCGCGGCCGGTTCGCTGCGGCCGTGTCTCTTTGCCGCGCCGGAACTGGATATCAAGGGGCCGCTGCGCCAGGGCGCCTCCGACGCAGCCCTGGCCCAGCTCTTCCGGGAAGCCATCCGCTTAAAAGGCTGCGTTTCCCCCGCCCCCACCCTGGCCTCTCTCTGGTCCCCCCCGTCCATGGTCAGCATCGGCGGCTGACCTCCGCCGGCTATTACACGTATTCTTATGCTCAAACCCTCTTACCAAATTAACGTTTTCCCTGGTATAGTGGTATAAGAATATATAATGAAAACATAAATACTTGGGAGCAGCCCGCATGAAGCTGAGTATCGTTATTCCGATTTACAACGAGCAAGCCACCCTGGAGGAGATCTTTCGCCTGGTGCAGGCGACGCCTTACGACAAAGAGATCATCGCGGTGGATGACGCCTCCACGGATGGCTCCCGGGAAATCCTGGCCCGGCTGGTCCAGCAATATGAAAACGTCAAGGCCTTTTATCACGGGCGCAACCAGGGGAAAGGCGCGGCCCTGCGCACCGGTTTCGCCCAGGTGACCGGGGACGTGGTCATCATCCAGGACGCCGATCTGGAGTACCGCCCCGTCGATTACCCCTCTTTGCTGGAGCCCATCCAACAGGACGTGGCCGACGTGGTGTACGGCAGCCGGATGGTGGGCGGCCGGCCCCACCGCGTCCTGTTCTTCTGGCACTACATGGGCAACCGGGCGGTGACCACCCTGTCCAACGTGTTCACCAACCTGAATCTGTCCGACATGGAGGTGGGGTACAAGGTATTCAGGGCCGAGGTGCTTAAGGGGATCCGGATCAAGTGCGACCGCTTCGGGGTGGAGCCCGAACTCACCGCCAAAATCGCCAAAAAGGGCTGGCGCATCTACGAGGTGCCCATCCAATACCACGGCCGGGACTACGATGCCGGGAAAAAGATCACCTGGCGGGACGGCATCGCCGCCATCTATCACATCATCCGATTTAAATGCGCGGATTAATCTTAACATGGGCGCCCGGGGCCTAATACCAGGTTGCAGTCAAAGGGTGGCACAGGCTTTCCAGCCTGTGCAGGCGCAGGCTAAAGCCTGCGGCTACAGAAAATAGCCTTTTGAGCCCAACTCAGTATAAGAGATCAGGGCTGGACCTGGTCAGGTCCCCGTTGCCGCCTCGTCGGCTTTCCATACTATGACCCCGGCTAAAACGTGGCGACTCTGGTTGGTGGGGCTGATCCTCGGTCTCTGGGGGCTCCAGGTCCTGTGGCTGATCTGGTACTTCGGGCCGGAGGCCAGGGACCTGGCCCGGCGAGCCGCCCGCGGGAACGTGGGCGCCGCCATCCGGCAGGCAGAGCCGCTCTATCGCTGGGCCACCGCCTTACAGGCCGTCATCCCGGAGCACGCCACCTACGTCTTCCTGGATGATTACGCCGCCGGCAAAGAAATCGAGGTCCGCTACTACCTGGCTCCCCGGCGGCATATCCTCCTGTCCCCGGAGATTCCCGCCAGCTTCCTCTTTTATGCCCTGCACCAGGAGCACGCGGCCTTTCTGCTCATCAGGGAGGCCCAAAAGCCTCCGGGGCCCGGGGTCCAGGCCGCCATGCACTCCCCCGCCTTTCACCGGGTAAATCTCCCGGGTCCGGGACTGATCTTCCGGGTGGATGCCGACCTCTTGCGGTGGGGTTTTTATGATTGAGGCAGGGATCACCTTACTGCGTCTGCTGCTGGGGCTGGGAGCTCTCTTCTTCCTGGGTTATGCATGGCTCACCCTCCTAATCCCCCGTCCCCGGGATTTCAGCGGCTTAGAGCGGGCCGCCTTCAGCTTCGGGGCCGGCGTCCTGGTCCTCACCCTCTGGATGCTGGCCCTGACTTTGGGGGGGGTGCCGTTCGGTCTGGAATGGATTTTAGGGCCGCCCCTGGCCCTGGCCGCCGCCCTGCTCCTGGCCCCCCGGGGCCGCCGGGCCGTCCGGGAGGATTGGCGGGCGTGCCAGGTTCGCCCCCGTATTGCCTTTAACGGCTGGGACTGGCTCTTCCTGGGGCTGCTGGGGATAGTGTTTCTCTATGCCCTGCCCCGGGCGGCGCTCTACCCCATATGGGCCTGGGATGCCGTGGCCACCTGGGGCTGCAAGGCCAGGATCTTTTATGCCAGCCGGGGCCTGGATCTGACCTGCATCGACGCCCACAACTATTACCCCAACCTCATCCCCCTCCTCCTGAGCTACCTTTACTTCGCCCTGGGCCAGGTGAACGATTCCCTGGCCAAGGTCATTTTCCCGCTCTGGGGGGCGCTGCTGTTGGGCCTGCTCTACTCCCTGGCGGCCCGGCTGGGCCTGAGCCGCCGGTCGGCCCTGGGCCTAACGGCGTTTCTGGCGTTGAACGGCGCCGTCTTCATCGTCCACCTGTACATCGCCTACGCCGATCTGCCCCTGGCCTTCTTCACCCTGGGAGGCGCGGGCCTGATCTACCTCTGGCTGGCCGGCGCCGCCCCCCGGGGCAGCCTGACCCTGTCGGCCTGCTGCCTGGCGGGCATGGCCTGGTGCAAATATGAAGGCCCGCCCCTGGCCGCCACCCTGATCCTGGCGGCGGCGCTGACCCTGGCCTGGCTGCGCCCGGCGCGCTGGGTCCGCCGCCTGGGACAGTTGTCCGTCCCCCTGGCCGGACTGGTCGCGGGTTACCTTCCCTGGCGGCTCTTCGCCATGCAGCAAAAAATAGAAATCGGCGCCGACCACATCCAGGGCTTTTATCCCCACCAGATGGTGCAGGCCATCTACTACCTGCTCGCCGGGCTGGCGGAACCCTATTACTTCGGGTTCCTCTGGCCGGCCCTGGCCCTGGCCCTTATTCTGGCCGGCAACCGCCTGTGGCGCTCTCCCCGGCTCTTCCTGGCCCTCTTTGTGGGGGGCAACCTTCTAGCCATTATCCTGGCCTACGCCGTGGCGCCCACCGGCGCGGCGGAGTTCCCCGCCTATGTCCGGGCCACCCTGGACCGCCTGCTCCTCCACCTCACCCCGGTGGCCGCCCTGCTCCTGGCCCTGGGCCTCAAGGACGTGGATTCCGCTCTGGCAAACAGGAACTTGCCGGGGAATCACCCGTTGCCGGTTTCGAAGGCAGAGCCGTAATGCCGTGGTGCGATTATGTTGGTATCAGGACCAGTAGCGCCCTTTGGTCTCACTGGCCTACTGGCCCCCCTGACAAAAAATCTCCCCCGGCGCCCCCGGACTTCAAAAATCGGCCCCAGGAACTGCTCAAAGACCAGGCTGCCCGGGTCCTGGCCGCCCGCGGAGATAATTTCCACCGGCGCCGCCTTCCCCAGGCGGACCGTGAGTCTGGCCGCCTGCCGCCGGGCCACGTGCTCCGGCAGTTGCGCGGCCGCGGTCAGGGCCCGGAAAGCGGAAGATGCGGCCGGGGTGGGCCCCGGTGACCTCCGCCTGGGAGACCCGGGCCACGGCCTGAACTGCGGTGAGGTGCTGGGGCCGGAGCCCCGGTTTGGAGCGCCGGGCCCGGATGCGTTCGATCCGGACCGGCGCCCCCGTTAAAGCGGCCAGGGAGAGGGCGGGGCGCAGAACCTGCCCGCCCCCTCGCCGTAAGAACCGTCCAGAGAGAGCATTAATTCACCAGGGAGGCAACCTTAGATCTTACTCTCCGTCCCTGAACTCTTGGGACCCGGGGCAACTCAATCCAGGATAAAAATAACCTCCATCTTCACCCGGTACGTGTTGATCTTGTTCTCCTTGACCGAAACCCGCTGCTCGACGATGCGCAGGCCGGTAATGCCCCTCAGGGTGCTGGCGGCCCGGGCGAACCCCACCTGCACCGCATCATCAAAGCCCTTGGGGGATTCAGCGATAATATGAGTTATCCTGGCGACATTGGTACCTGACATGGCTCATACCTCCTTCAGGATGGTCCGGCTTCCGTCTGCCGGTGGGGCTAACCGGTGTTGCCGGTTGGCCCTTTGTTTATTTTAAGGTTGTTTATCGCCATTGCAAGGCCCCGGGGGAAAAGATCAGGGAGATTTCCGCCGGAGCGGCTACCCCGGAGGCGCAATCGTCCCGGGGAAAATTAAGGACAAAATATCAGGGGCGCCTGGCGCCTCACCTTAAGTGGAGCAGATTAATCTCGCTCGGGTCAAATGTTGAGCAGACTCATGGGCTTTTTCCTTGTGCTTCACCCCTAAATCGAATAGAACCGGAACGAGACGGCCATTTCAAAGCAAAGGAATTCCGGTGAAAACGCCATGACCGATAAACTCCCCTGGCTGGGCCTCCGGAGCATCCCCGGGGTGGGGATAGTGCTGGGGCAGCGCCTGCTCCAGCGGTTCGGCAACCCCGCGGCGATCTTTAAGGCCTCGTTTCAGGACCTGGTGGCCGTCAAGGGCATCACCCCGGCCATGGCCCAGGCGATTGCCGGTTTCCGGGATTGGGATAAGCTGGAAGAGCGGCTGGCGCAGCTGGCGGTCCAGGGGGCCGAGATGGTCACCCAGGACGACCCCCGCTTCCCCGCCGGTCTCAAGCAGA
>PEWM01000209.1 GCA_002779455.1 Deltaproteobacteria bacterium CG07_land_8_20_14_0_80_60_11 | reverse complement strand
TCACCGTCTGCAAGGCCAGGAGAGAATCCCGCAGACCGTCCAATTCTTGTAACAGCGCCTCCAACGCCAGAACCAGGGACTCCTGGTAGTGCCCCTGGTCCTTCAATCTCCGGGCCTCCTCCATCTTGACGAAGCTCTGGGGGGTATTCGCTTTATCTTTCATTGCCAAACCTCACATCAGCGCCTGTGGGGGTCTCAGCCAACCTGGGGGAGAATTCCGGTGGTTCCGCATCCGTGACCGCCAGCCAAGCCGCGACCGTTCGTGGGTCAATGGAACTTCATGACAGCAAATACCGTACCATTGAGAAAACCGTGGAGATTAATTTAACTATATTAGTATGTTAACCATTATAAAATTTATTCCTTGGTTATATTTGTTATACGGGAGGGTAATGATTGGTGAACGTCTTGGTGGGAAATTTAAACATGGTTGTGACTTCTGGATCGCTTACCTGGCTTTTTCTCTCCCCCGGCGCGCCCCTGATTCGCCCCCGGTCCGGCCAGGGGACCGCCCCGGAGCGATGCCCCGGTGGCCGTGGCCTGACTCCGACCGGGAAAACCACCGCGCCCCCGGCTCCCCGAGTTTGCAAACCGTTAGGGAATATGGTAGATTTTTCCTTATAATTAAAGAGTATTAGGAAACCCCAAGGACCAAGCCATGACCGAAATCGATACCGCCGCCTTCGCCACCGATGAAGCGTTGGAGGAGAACGTCCGCCCCCTGGTGAATGAATTTCTGGAGCGCTTCAACCAGGAAAACGTTTCTCCTTCCCAGGCCGGGATGGTAATCCTGGCCCTGATTTACCGGCTTATGGAAGTGATGCATGACGCGCCCGAGGCCCGCCGGTTTTTCATCCTCGCCTTGATTAACCTGATCAACAATTACCTGGCCGAAGAAATGGAGAAGCCCGGGGAGTGTGTCCTTAAGGGTAAGGAGGAATAGGCCGAATAAGGCTTGTCACCGCCAACGCCAGGAGTTTGGATCCCGCTATGCTGCGCAAGGCCAACACTATTTTGGAGCTCGTCGGGCAGACCCCCATCGTCCGCCTGAACCGTCTCAATCCCCATCCGCAGGTGGAAATCTACGTCAAGCTGGAATATTTCAATCCCGGCGGTTCTGTCAAGGACCGCCCGGCCCTGGCCATGATCGAGGCGGCGGAGGCTGCAGGCGAGCTCACCCCGGAGAAGATCGTCATCGAAGCCACCAGCGGCAATACCGGGATCGGTCTGGCCATGGTGTGCGCCGTCAAGGGCTACCACCTGCTCCTGACCATGCCCGAGTCCGCCAGCGTGGAGCGGAAGCGCATCCTCAAGGCCATGGGGGCGGAACTCCTTCTGACCCCGGCCCACCTGGGGACCGACGGGGCCATCGAAGAGGTTTATCGGATGGCCCGGGAAAATCCGGACAAATATTTTCTGGCGGACCAGTTCAACAACCCCGTCAACCCCCGGTCCCACGAATCCACCTGCCGGGAGATCTGGGAGCAGACCGAAGGCAAGGTCACCATGGTGGTGGCGGCCATGGGCACCACCGGCACCCTCATGGGCCTCTATGAGGGCATGAAGCGGTTCAATCCCGACATCCAGGTGGTGGGAGTGGAGCCCTTCCTGGGCCACGCCATCCAGGGTCTGAAAAATATGAAGGAGTCTTACAAGCCGGGGATTTTCGATAAGACCAGGGCGGACGAGATCGTCAACATCGAGGACGAGGAGGCCTATGAGACCGCCCGGCGCCTGGCCCGCCAGGAAGGCCTGTTCCTGGGCATGAGCTCCGGGGCCGCGGTGGGCGTCGCCATCCGCCAAGCCCGGGAGATGGGGCGCGGCCTCATCGTGGCCATCGCCCCCGACAGCGGCGAACGCTACCTCTCCACCCCCCTGTTCACCGAAAAGGAGGCCCCCAGCCTCCGCTTTTATAACACCCTGGCCCGGGCCAAGGAGGCCTTCGAACCCCGGCGCGTTGGTGAGGCCACCATCTTTGCCGACGGCCCGGCCCTCTTCGGCCACCTCTCCCTGGGGGTGGCCCGCCGCCTGGCGGTGGCAGACCTGCTGCACCGGTACCTCAGCTTCCGGGGCTTCAAGATCAGGCAGGTGGTGAGCTTAATCGACCTGGACGACCGGGCCATGGCCGGGGCCGCCGCCGCAGGCCAGGACTTGCAGGAATTCACCGGGCGCTACCGGCAGGAATTCTTCCAGGATATGCAAGCCCTGCGCATTCAGAGCGGCGTCCTCTACCCCCTGGCCTCCGACCACATCGACGACATGGTCAACCTCACCCGGAAGCTCCTGGAGAAGGGCTACGCCTATGAAAAATTGCGCTCCGTCTATTTCGACATCTCCCGCTTCAAGGACTACGGGCGCCTCTCCGGGGTGGACCTGAGCAAGATCCGGGTGGGCAAAACCGTGGACCTGGACGAGTACGCCAAGGAAAACCCCCGGGATTTCACCCTGCTGAAACGCGCCAAGCTGGCGGAACTGAAAAAGGGCCTCTACTACACCACCCCCTGGGGCCAGGTGCGGCCCAGCTGGCACCTGGAATCCGCCGCCATCGCCCTGAAACACCCGGGAGAAACCGTGGATTTTCATGTGGGCAGCGTGGAATCGCTCTTCCCCCACGATGAAAACGAAAACGCCATCTTCACCGCGGCCACGGGCAAACCTGAGGCCCGCGCCTGGCTCCACTGCGAGCGGGTCCTGAAGGACGGCCGCCCCCTGAAAGAAGCGGGCCGGATCACGGTCCGGGACCTGATGGCCCAGGGCTACCGCGGTGAGGAGGTGCGCTACTTCCTCCTGGCCGCCCACTACCGCAAGCCCCTGGCCGTGAGCGACATCAACCTCAAGGCCGCGGCCGTGGCCCGGACCCGCCTGGACCACTTCCTGGAGCTCCTGGCCCTGATCACCGGAGAGGCCCCCCTCACCCCCGCCATCGAAGAGCGCCTCTTTTTGCTGAAAAAGGAGTGCGTCGCCGCCCTGGATGACGACCTCAACATCTCCCGGGTCCTGTCGGCGCTGTTCGCCGCGGTGGGGGAATTCCACACCGATATCGACCACGGGCGCCTGGGGCAACCCGCCGCGGCCGCCATCCTGTCCCGCTTCCAGGAACTGGACGAGGTCCTGGGCGTGATGAACCTGGCGCCCGCGGCAGCCGCCGGGGATGCGGAGATCGAACTGCTGCTGGCCGCCCGGGAAGAGGCCCGCAAACGCCGGGATTGGGAGGCCGCGGATCAGATCCGGGAGGAACTGGCCGCCCGGGGCATCGAGATCACCGACACCCCGGCCGGCCCCCGCTGGCGCGGGCGGGGGTAGTTGAAGGGCAAGAGAGGAAGAGAAAAGAGTTTTGGGGGAGGGGCTAAGGGCTTTTTCGTAAGTTGCCCTTACCCCTCCCCCACACCCCCTACCCAATCCCATAAGTAGGGGCGACCCGCTGGGTCGCCCCTGAGATTGCCCGGTGGCACAGGCTTTCCAGCCTGTGCTCTATGAGGCCAATTATGCCCCACGACTATTTCTGGCAATGGCACGCCTGGTGGGTCTTCCCCATGTTCATGCCCATCTTTTGGCTGGTCATCATCGGCCTGTGCCTCTACTTCATCTTCGGGCGCCACCGGTCCAGCCGGACCTGGGCGCCCGGCCGCGGCTTTGAGGACGAAACCGCCCTGGATATCCTGAAAAAACGCTACGCCAAAGGGGAAATCAGCAAAGACGAATTCGAGCAGATGAAGCGGGATATTCAGGGGTGAGGGTCCCGTGTGGGGGGAAAAAGCTGAATGCACGCAGGGCGGGAGGTAATTTCTGTTGATTACCGCCCCGGGAATATGGTCGGGACGAGAGGATTTGAACCTCCGACCCCAGCGTCCCGAACGCTGTGCTCTACCAGGCTGAGCCACGTCCCGACTTGTTAAATGTATCCAAAAGGCGAGGGCAGGGCAAGAGAAAAACGGCCTTGGGGTCCATCAAGTCTGTCGTCCTCACGGTAGGGGCGGGTTTGAAACCCGCCCCTATGGATATGTATGAAATTTTGGTGGCCCAGGCTTTCCAGCCTGGGCGCCCAGGCCAGAGGCCTGGGCCACTTGAGGTCAGGGGAGGATATTTCTTTTGGCAAAGCCGCGATCTGCGGGACGGAGTTGGTTTTTCCTCCTGCTGCTGACCGCCCTTATGGTCATGGTCATCATTGGCTGCAAGGCCCAGGAGGAGGAGAAGACCTATGGCGGCCCGGACACCGGCCCGGCCTATGGCGATTTGTTCATCGACGCCTCCATCGCTGATGCCAGCACCCTGCTGCCTCCCCTGGCCTCCGACGCCGCCTCCTGGGCCATCATTTCCCTGGTTTATAACGGCCTGGTGAAGCACGACGCCGATCTCACCCTCATCGGGGAACTGGCGGAATCCTGGGAGGTCTCGAAAGACGGTCTCACCATTACCTTCAAGCTCCGCCGGGGCGTCAAGTGGCACGACGGCGCCCCCTTCACCGCCCACGACGTCTTGTTCACCTACCAGGTGATGGTGGACCCCAAGACCCCCACGGCTTACTCCGGAGACTACCTCCAGGTGAAGAAGGCCGAAGCCGTGGACGACTACACCTTCCGGGTCACTTACCCCCAGCCCTTCGCCCCGGCCCTGGAGACCTGGGGCCTGTCGATCCTGCCCCGGCATCTCCTGGAGGGCCAGGACATCACCAAGTCCCCCCTGGGGCGGCGCCCCGTCGGCACCGGCCCCTATAAGTTCAAGGAGTGGCGGGCCGGGGAGAAGATCGCCCTCACCTACAACCCCGACTACTTCGAGGGCCGTCCCTATCTCAACGGCTACGTCAACCTGGTGAAACCGGACCTGGCCACGATGTTCCTGGAACTCAAGGCCGGTAACCTGGACCGCATGGGTCTCACCCCCCTGCAATACACCCGCCAGACGGAGTATCCCAAGTTCGCCAGGCTTTATCAGAAGTATCGCTACATCCCCGTCCCGTTTTCCTACATTTACCTGGCTTACAACCTGGAGGACCAGAGGTTCGCCGACAAGAGGGTGCGCCAGGCCCTGACCTACGCCATCAACAAAAAAGAGATTATCGACGGGGTGCTCCTGGGCCTGGGGGAGGAGGCCGTCGGCCCCTACAAGCCCGGCGCCTGGTACTTTAACCCCGACACCCCCCGGTTCGAATACAACCCGAAGAAGGCCCGGGCGCTGCTGGCCCAGGCCGGCTGGCAGCCCAACGGCGAAGGCATCATGGTCAAAGATGGGCGCCCCTTTGAGTTCAGCATCCTCACCAACCAGGGAAACGACATCCGGGCGCGCACCGCAGAGATTATCCAGGGCCGCCTCCGGGAGATCGGCATCCTGGTGAATATCCGCATCGTGGAGTTTGCCGTGTTCCTCAAGGAATTCATCGACAAGGGCAGGTATGAGGCGGTGCTCCTGGGCTGGAACACCGGCCTG
>PEWM01000057.1:5497-8269 GCA_002779455.1 Deltaproteobacteria bacterium CG07_land_8_20_14_0_80_60_11 | reverse complement strand
TGGTAAAAACGACAAAATCAACAGAAGCATCAAGCCGAATTCTTATGGACTTCTAACTAAAAACTAAAAACCAAAAACTAAAAACTATCCTTAAGAGATAAAGATGGCAAAACCCAAAAAAGTTATTCCCTTCGAATCAGTCACGCAACCGTGGGAGCCCGTGCCCACCCCGTCCCGGTTCAAGAATGCCTTGAGCAAGTACCGGGTCTGGCGCGACGAAAAAAAGTGCATCAAGTGCGGACACTGTGTCGAAGTCTGCCCCTACGGGGTCCACGCCAAGGCCGGGAATTACCTCAGGCGTCCCAAAAGTTACCGGTGCCTGGGCACGGCCTGCCAGAACCATGATTTTTACTGCGTCCAGCAGTGCCCCGCCCAGGCCCTGCGGGTCAGCATCCACCCGGTTTTCAGCACCCTGGGCGACAGCCGCTGGACCCCGGACCTGCTCCTCAGCAACTGGTGGCAGGCGGAGACCGGCGAGTTGTCCTATATCGACCTGGACTACCGGCTGGGCCACTCCGGCGGCGGCTTTGACAAGCTGCGCTTCCTGTTTCCCAAGGCCCGGCCCGACTTCCAGTTGAGCCACGACGACATCTCCCTGGAGTTGGAAATCAACCGCCGGGGGGACGGCCGGCCCCAGATCAAGCTGTCGGTCCCCTGGTACGGCGGCGGCATGTCCTTCGGCTCGGTCTCCATCAACACCATCCTTTCCCGGGTCCAGGCCGCCATCCGCTTCAACACCATGGTGAGCACCGGGGAAGGCGGCTTTCCTGAAGCGCTTTGCCCCTATGACCATAACATCGTCACCCAGGTGGCCACCGGGCTGTTCGGCGTGCGGGAGGAGACCATCCAGCGGGTGCGGATGGTGGAATTCAAGTACGCCCAAGGGGCCAAACCCGGCCTGGGCGGCCACCTCCTGGGGGACAAGGTCACCCCCGCGGTGGCCCGTATGCGGGAGTCGGTGGCCGGTACCGCCCTGTTTTCACCCTTCCCCTTTCACAGCGTCTATTCCGTGGAAGACCACAAGAAACACATCGACTGGATCAAGGAAATCAATCCCCGGGCCCTGGTGTCGGTGAAGGTGTCCACCCCCACCGACGTGGATATGGTGGCCGTGGGCAGCTATTACGCCGGCGCCCACGTGGTCCAGCTGGACGGCAGCTACGGCGGCACCGGCGCCGCCCCGGACATCGCCAAAAAGAACATCGCCATGCCGGTGGAGTACGCCATCCCCAAGGTGCACCAGTTCCTCCGGGCCGAAGGCATAAGGGACCACGTCACCCTCATCGCCTCCGGCGGCATCCGTACCGCCTACGACATCGCCAAGGCCATCGCCCTGGGGGCCGACGGGGTCCAGATCGGCACCGCCGACCTGGTGGCCCTGGAATGCCTGCGCTGCCACAACTGCGAGTCCGGCCGGGGCTGCGCCCGGGGCATCGCCACCACCGACCCCGAGTTGGTGGACCTGATGACCGTCGCCTGGGGCGCCAACCGCATCAGCAACCTGTATCACGCCTGGAGCTGGCAGTTGAAGGAAATTCTGCGCCGCCTGGGCTTAAGGAGCATCCGGGAACTGGTAGGCCGCACCGACGTCCTGGCCCACCTGGATTACTTCGACCGCCCGGTGGACGATGATCTGAGAAGGAAGTAAGCAGTAAGCAGTAAGCAGTGAGCAGTAAGCAGTGAGCAGTAATAGGGCGGCCCGTGGCCGCCATGATGCGGCGTGCACGGCACGCCCTATGGAGTCACAGTAGGGCGGGCACTGCCCGCCGTAAATTGAACCTAGCGAATTTATGATTGGCGGGCAGTGCCCGCCCTACATAAAAACCTTGAGGATAACCATGAAGTCTAATACCAACCTGAATAATCACCCCGGTCTCGCCCTGCTGGACACCCGCCGCGACTTCACCTCGCCCTACCCCTCGGGCCGGGTGTATAAGGCCGATGAAGAAGGCGGCTGCGGGGTCACGGGCTTCGCCTGTAGCGTCCCGGTGGCCGGCCGCCACATCGTCTCCCCTTCCATCCAGATGCACAACCGGGGCAACGGCAAGGGCGGCGGCATCGCCGCGGTGGGCCTGGATGCCGATACTTTAGGGGTTTCCCAGGAAATCCTGGAGGACGATTACCTGATTCAGATCGCCTACCTGGACGCCGAGGCCCGGCCCACGGTGGAGGCCCGGTTCATCGCCGAGGTCTTCCGGGTGGACCACGCCCGGCGCCAGCCCACCATCGGCGACTGGCGGGATTTGCCGGGCCTGATGGTCAAACCCCCGGAGGTCTGGCAGTACTTTGTGCGGGTGAAGCCCGAGGTGCTTCAGCACTTCATCCAGCGGCACAGGCTCTATCATGTCCCCTGGCCCAAGGTGGAAGACGAATTCGTCGCCCAGAACTGCTACAAACTGAACGAGGCTTATTATGCCTCCCTGGGGGATAAAAAGGCCTTTGTGCTCTCCCAGGGCCGCAACCTCATGATCCTCAAGATCGTGGGCTACGCCGAAGAAGCCGCCCTTTATTACGATCTCCTGGATTTTAAGGCCCACGTGTGGATCGCCCACCAGCGCTATCCTACCAGAGGCAGGGTGTGGCACCCCGGCGGCGCCCACCCCTTTGCGGCGCTGAACACCGCCCTGGTGCACAACGGCGACTTCGCCAACTACTTTTCCATGAGCGAATACCTGAGCCAGCGCCACTTCTATCCCCAGTTCCTCACGGACACCGAGGTGGCGGTCTTGACCTTCGACCTGTGGCGCCGGCTCTACGGCTACCCCATGGAAT
>PEWM01000057.1:0-5477 GCA_002779455.1 Deltaproteobacteria bacterium CG07_land_8_20_14_0_80_60_11 | reverse complement strand
GAGCGCCAGCGGATTTACCGGCATCTCCAGACCACCAACATCCACGGCTCGCCGGACGGCCCCTGGTTCTTCATCATCGCCCGGAACGACCCCGACCGGAACCGCTTCGAGCTCATCGGCATCACCGACACTGCCATGCTTCGGCCCCAGGTCTTTGCCCTGCAAGACGGAGAGGTGCAGATCGGCCTGATCTGCTCCGAGAAACAGGCCATTGACGCCACCCTGGAGAGCCTGGCGGCGGAGGACTCCCGGTTCTGCCCCGTGGCCGACCTCTATTGGAACGCCCGGGGCGGCAGCGCCACCGACGGCGGCGCCTTCATCTTCTCCCTGGAAGGCAAGAACGGCCAGCGGGTCCTCACCTGCCACGACAAGTTCGGCAAGCCCAAGACCGTGCCCTGGCACCAGCGTCCCTGGGACGGCACCAGGCTTTCGATCACCATCAGTGAAGATTCAGAGTTAAGCCGGCTTATCAGGTCCCACCTGGAGGACTTAAGCGGCCAGAAACTCTTTCAGTGGGTCAAAGGACACGTCCCCATCTGGTCCTATGCCAGTTTCCGGGAAGCGCTTCAGGTAACCGCGGCCCAGGCCAGGGAGGGCGACGGCCCCAAGGCCGCGGCCGTGGGCGGCCTGACCCTGCTCCTGGACCGGCGCTACGATCCCGGCGACAAGAAACGCAGCCACTTGCGGCGCCTGCTGATGGAGACCCTGACCGAGATCTTCCAGACAACCCCGCGCCTGGGCGAAGCGCACGCCAGCCGCTACCGCTGGGTCAATTTTGAGACCCGGGACCGCCTTAAGGCCCCGCCCCGGGACGACGCGGTGCTGGTCCTGGATACCTCCGGCTTCCCCCCGGAAGGGGACGGCTGCGACGCCCGTTTCCTGTGCCGGGCCTTCGAGCTCGGGTGGAGGCGATTCCTCACCTATGGCTACAAGGGCCAGCGTTTCCTCGGGTGCGGCTTCGGGGCCGACACCGGGGACGTCCGCATCGACGCCTACGGCAGCACCGGCGACTACCTGGCCTCGGGGATCGACGGCATGTCCCTCTATATCCACGGCAACGCCCAGGACCAGTTGGGACAGATCATGAAGCGGGGCAGGCTGGTGGTCTATGGCGACGTGGGCCAGACCTTCATGTACGGCGCTAAAGGCGGGGATGTCTATATCCTGGGCAACGCCGCCGGCCGGCCCTTCATCAACGCGGTGGGCCGCCCCCGGGCGGTGATCAACGGCACCGCCCTGGACTTTTTGGCCGAATCCTTCATGGCCGGCAACCCCCATACCGGCGGCGGCTTTATCATCGTCAACGGCCTGGAGTTCGACGCCCGGGGCCGCATCCGCTCCCAGCGCACCCCCTACCCCGGCGGCAACCTGTTCTCCCTGGCCTCGGGGGGCGCCATCTACATCCGGGACCCCTATCAGCAGGTGGTGGAGGAGCAGTTGAACGGCGGCGAGATTGTGCCGCTGACCGCCGCTGATTGGGGCCTCATCCTGCCTTATCTCCAGGAAAACGAGCGTCTCTTCGGCATCGGGATCGAAGAAGACCTCCTCATCGTGGAGGGCCGCCTCCGGGCCCCGGACCAGGTCTACCGCAAGGTCCAGGCCGTCAAACTGGCGGTCCTCACCCAGGTGGAAGACGACTGGGAATAGGCTGACTCAGGTGGGGAGGGATACCACCCCTCCCGGTCTCCCTTCCCCCTCTTCCCCCCAATTTTCCCTTGACAACGGTATCAATTTTGACTAATTTTGTGAAAAATTACACAAGAGGTGGGTCATGTTCTTTCCCGTGTCCGGGGTGGAGGTCAACCCGCTCATTCCGCCTCTCATCGCTCTGGTCGTCTCCACCTTCACCTCCATGGGCGGGGTATCCGGGGCCTTCCTGCTGCTGCCCTTCCAGGTAAGCATCCTCAACTTCACCAGCCCGGCGGTTTCTCCCTTTGCCGGGGAATGCGGCCATCCCCTTTATTCGTGCTTGAATGGAGCGCGTCATGCCAACGCTTAAAAAAATTTTTCTGGTTTTTTTAAAGATCGGGACCTTTGCTTTCGGGGGCGTATATTCCATGATCCCGTTCTTCGAGCGCGAATTGGTGGATAAACGCAAGTGGATCACTCACGATGAGTTCGTGGAGAGCCTCGCCATCGGCCAAATGACCCCCGGTCCCCCCATCGTCAATACCGGCATTTGCATCGGCTATAAGCTCCGCCAACTCAAAGGGGCGCTGACCGCCACCCTTGGACAATCCTTCACCGGCACCCTGTTGGCTATCTTACTTGCGGCCTTCTATCTCCACACGAAGGACAACCCACTGCTCCAGTCGGTCATGAAAGGCGTGGCCGCGGCGGTAGTTGGCTTACTCGCCTCTATAGTCTATAAGATGCTCATCAAGCTCGTGACGGAATACCGGAGTGCCGCCCTGGCCGCAGGGGCCTTTATAGCCCTGGATATCTTTAAGGTTAATCCCATCGCCATCATTTTGGCCGCGGGCCTGTTGGGTTTGGTCCTGTACAGGAGGGCTTAAATGGAACTTCTCAAAATGGCGGGCATTCTGTTTGTGATCAACGCCCTGACTATCGGTGGCGGTTATGCCATGATCCCCATGCTCCAAAGGGAATTTGTCAATAATTATCATTGGCTGACCAACAAAGAATTTATTGATGCCATCGCCATCGGCCAGGTGACGCCCGGGCCGCTGACGGTGATGAACGCCTTTTTAGGATTCAAGATCGGCGGCCTGGCCGGCGCCTTGATCGCCATGGCCGCCAGCTACCTCCCTTGTATTATTATCGTCACCCTGGTCACGAAATTTTATCTGCGGTATAAAGAATTGTGGCTGGTCATGGCCAGTTTTGCTGGGATTAAACCGGCGATTGTGGGTCTGTTGGCCGCAGTCTTGATCTTTTTAAGCCAGAGTTCCATTACCGGCTCGCTGACCAAGGGTATCGCGGTGGTGAGCTTTGCGCTCCTCACCTTTACCAAGATCGATCCCAGCCTGATTATTATAGCTTCAGGGATTATCGGGGCCTTTTTGTTATAGAGGCAGATTTATAAATGATCCTGGAATATTCCGAAAAGGGCATCGTCTTCTTCCCCGACCCTGATCTCGTCGGCGACCCGGCGGATTTCGGGTTGAGATACGAGGACGTCTTCTTTGAGGCCGCGGACGGCGTCAAGCTCCACGGCTGGTGGGTACCTAAGGCCGGGGCCCCGGTGCTCGTGTGGTTCCACGGCAACGCCGGCAACATCAGCCACCGTCTGGAAAATATCAAGCTGCTCCATGACCTGGCGGGGGTCCAGGTCTTCATCTTCGACTACCGGGAGTACGGCCGCTCCCAGGGCCGCATCAGCCGGGAGGGCACCTTTTTAGACGCGGCCGCGGCCTACCGCTACGTGGCCGAGACCCGGAGGATACCCGGCGGGGACATCGTCCTCTTCGGCCGCTCCCTGGGCACGGCCCTGGCCACGGACCTGGCCATCCGAAAACCCTGCCGGGCCCTGATCCTGGAGTCGGCCTTCACCAACTCCTCGGACATGGCCAAAATGCTCGCCCCCTTCCTGTTCGACTGGCGCCCGCGGGTCCCTTATGACAACCTGGGGAAAATTGATCAAGTCAAGGTGCCGGTGCTCATCATCCACGGCTCCGACGACGAGATCATCCCGGTGGCTATGGGCCGCCGCCTCTTTGCCGCGGCCAACTCTCCCAAGGATCTGTATATCATCCCCGGGGCCCACCACAACGACACCTATGTGGTGGGAGGCAAGACTTATTCTGAGCGTCTGAGGGCGTTTATTTTCCCGCGGGAAAAGTAGTTCTCAGGGTGTGCACTGCGCACCAAATGATGTTTAGAATGCCCAGCAGTGAACCTGGTGCGCGGTGCGCTCTACACTGCTTACTGTTCTTGAAAAGTTCTTTAAATTGGTAGCACAGGCTTTCCAGCCTGTGAAATGGATGCAGGTTAGTCGTGCACAGCCTGGAAAGGCTGTGCCACCAGTCAATACCAGCTTTCCATGCTTTACGGGTGGGCCAAAGGCCCATGAGGAACTGCTCACTGCTCACTGCTCACTCATATGACCAACCTGCGACGCCACGCCCTGCACCTGGCCTACTTCACCATCGCCTACAACGTGGTGGAATGCGTCCTGGCCCTGGTGGCCGGCTCCCGGGCAAATGGCGCCGGTTCTCTTCTCCAAACCCTGAGGCAGATTCAGGGTTCTTCCCTGCAAAATCAGGGAAATCCCCAATTGTCATTCTTAGCCGCCGGCAATATGGTAAGGGAAAATTCAAACCGAACCAACCGGGTGGGGTATGGACTACGCGAGGTATATGAAGGGCGTCTCCGGGATCAACACCGCGAGGCTGGCGCTGTGGGCCGCGCTGATTTTCGTAGCGGTCGTCGCCGGGATTGCGGTCCTGGGTTCCGGGATGTCCTGAGAAATCTTGCCGGGTTTACTTAAGCCGTTGGCGCTTTGTCAAGACGCTGGCTGACGCCCGCCAGGAGAAGGGGCCAGGCGATGGTGGCGTCGCACAGGACCTCGGCGTAACGGCCGCCGTCCTCCGGAGAGACAAATTTGCCCCAGGAGACCCCCTCCTTGAAGGTGCAGCCGCTCAAGCCCCCCCAATGGGCCGGCTCCGGGCAGAGCCGCACCCCACAGTGAAACCGCACTTCCGGTAGATTAAGGTTCAGGCGAGTTTGCAGCAAATCCAGGTAGGGCGCCACCTGCTGGGCCCAGTTCCGGGGCACGCCGCCGCCCACCGTAAAGATTCCCAGTTTCGGGGCCGCCAACGCCTTTTGGGCATAAGCGCCCAGGTCCAGGAAGGGGTTGAATTTTAGGGAAACCGACCCGAGGGCCTCGCCGATGTCCTTACCCTCCGCCAGCGCCCGCCGCACCATGAACCCCGCCAGGTCCAGGCCCAATTCCGAATCGGTGAAGGCCGGGATGAACACCGGCACGCCTTTCAAAAAGGCGGAGCGCAAAATCCCGGGGCTGTCGCTCTGCTCCGCCAGATATTTCCCCAACTCCCGGCAGAGACTGGCCGAGGACCAGACCTGATCCGGGTCCAACCCCTTTAATACCGTGCTGAACACGTCTTCGGCATAATCCAGGTTGGCTTCCATCTCCAGGGTGTCATAAATGCGGTTGTAGCCCTGCCGGTAGAGCTGCCGGTCCGATACCTGCTCCGGGTACTTGTAGTGCAACCGGCCCAGGGTCTCGATGAACCCGTGGGCGATGAGGGCCCCGGTGGTGATGATAATCTTCAGCCAACCCCGGTCGATCATCTCACAGATCAACAACCCCATCTTGGCCACGCTCATGGCCCCGGAAAAGGTGCCGACGATGGCGCACTCCGGGTCCCGCACCATGTGGGTCAAGACCTCGGCGGCCTCTCCCAGACTGCGGCCGCCGAACGCGGTCTTGCCCATGGCCCGCAGGAGCTCGTCAAAATCCCGGATGGAATTTATATCCAAGGGCTCCAGGGGAG
>PEWM01000234.1 GCA_002779455.1 Deltaproteobacteria bacterium CG07_land_8_20_14_0_80_60_11 | reverse complement strand
GTGGTTCAGCATCCCGGCCTTGAGGGCCTCGGCCTCCACCACCCGGAGCATCTCGTCCGTGTCCCTGATCGGTGGGATCAGCAGGGGAAAAACTCCCCAGGAAAGGCTCAGCCGGCGCCAGGTGTCCTCCCGGGGCGTCACTCCCACGATGGGGGTTAAAGGCCGAAACCGGCTGATGAGGCGGGCGGTGCCCCCATATTCGGTGTTGGTGAGAATGGCCTTAGCCTCCAGATTCTGAGCCATTTCACAGGCGCCATAGCTGACGGCCGCCGGGATATCCTGCCGTCCCGAGAGAGCCCGGTCCCGGAGCCAGGCGGCGTGAGGAAAATCCGCCTCGGTAACCCGGCTCACCCGGTCCAAAAACTTTACCGCCTCCACCGGGAATTGTCCCGCGGCCGTCTCTTCGCTCAGCATGACCGCATCGGTGCCGTCCAGGATAGCGTTGGCCACGTCGGTGGCCTCGGCCCGGCTGGGACGGGAGTGGCCCACCATGGATAGGAGCATCTGGGTGGCGGTGATGACCGGCTTGCCCACCTGGTTGGCCGCCTTGATAATCCGTTTCTGGGCCATCGGGACCTCCTCCAGGGGAATGTCCACCCCCAGGTCACCCCGGGCCACCATGAGGCCGTCGGCCTCGTCCAGGATTTCCTCGAGCCGGCTCAGGGCCTCATGCTTTTCAATTTTGGCGATGATAGGGATATCTGCCCCCAGGCTGCGCATGAACTCTTTGGCCGCCAGGACATCCTGACGGGAGCGCACGTAGGACAGGGCGATGAAGTCCACTCCCTGGGCGATGCCGAAGCGCAGGTCTTCCCGGTCTTTAGCGGTGAAGGCCGGCACCTTTAGTGAGTGCATGGGGAAATTTATCCCCACGTGGGAGCGTAATACCCCACCCACCACCACCCGGCATTCGAGGGCCGTATCAGTCCTGGATTCGACCCGGAGTTCGATATTGCCATCGGCCAGCAAAATGGGCGCCCCCAGGGGGGTCTCGGTGATAACCTGCGGGTAATCCACCATAACTCCGGCCTGGCCTGCCTTCAGGGGGACGGCGCTGAGACCGAACACCTCGCCTTCCCGCAGCGTGACTTCGCCCCCGGACACGTCCCCGATACGGACCTTGGGGCCGGCCAGATCCTGGAGAATGGCCAACGGCAGCCCGAGAGCCGCGGCTAACTCCCGGAGGCGTTTGATCCGGTCGCCATGCTCCTCATGGGTCCCGTGGGAAAAATTGAGCCGGGCCACATTCATCCCGGCCGCCAGGAGCATGGGCAGGATGTCGCCGTCACTGGCCGGGCCCAGGGTGCAGACGATTTTGGTCCGTCGCTGGTCACGCAACACCGTCGGGTTACCTCCTCGTTCCTGGAGAAACGTGCGTGAATATTAGGTGGGAAGAAATTCCATACACTATGGGAAAAATACCACATATCTTTCTTAACAGAATTGCCAGGAATTATAACTCAAAAATAACCGGTTGGGGAAGTATTGACAAATTATTATATGATATTAACCTATTATCAATTAAGTTGTAAGCTTTTGATGGTTAGGCATAGTTGTTGCAATATGTAACGGCAAGGGGGAGATTAATTATGCCAATTTATGAATATCAATGTGTCGACTGCACCGGTCGGGACCAGCGGGTGGCCGGTCTGGATGATCACACCGCCCTCTGCACCCAATGCGGCGGCTTGATGCTGCGGATGGACGAGGATGTCTTCCTGCCCTATTTTGAGGAAGTTACGCCTCAGATTTGGGCGGTGACCGACACCAAAACCAAAGCTTCACTGTAGTCTGGGTGTCAAGGGCTAAAGCGACAAGCCCCTCTTAGGGAGGGGCTTGGTTAATTTTAGCCTGGTGAACTTTTTCGTTTACTCCCGCCGCCATCTCCAGAGGGTCC
The DNA here is from genome assembly GCA_002779455.1 of Deltaproteobacteria bacterium CG07_land_8_20_14_0_80_60_11. GTDB lineage: Bacteria > Desulfobacterota > Desulfobaccia > Desulfobaccales > 0-14-0-80-60-11 > 0-14-0-80-60-11. Next base: position 3,501 of record PEWM01000234.1, on the reverse strand, counting down.
TCTTTTGGACAACTAACCGGTTACTCCCTGCCACCCCTTACTCTTGACCACCGGTATGAAAAGGAACCGAGCCGGACATTTATGCATGGGCGCCGGCGCCGATTCTCCCGGTATCGTTATCTAGAAGATTTAAAGAAAGGAAGCCTGAGATTAGCGGTCCCCCGGGTTTTGTGATAAGGTTTTAGCCCAAATGGAAGTCATCGCCGACCTGCATATCCATTCCCACTTCTCCATCGCCACCGCCCGGGACGCCGACCTGGAGCACCTGGATCTCTGGGGCCGCTACAAGGGGGTGCAGGTGGTGGGCGCCGGCGATTGCACCCACCCCCGGTGGTTGGCGGAACTGGCTGTCAAACTCGAGCCCGCGGGGGCAGGCGTGTACACCCTCAAACCTGACCTGGCTCTGCCGCTCAACCTTGAGGGGCCTGGCTGGGAGGGGGCGGCGCCGGTCAAGTTCGTGATCACCGGCGAAGTGAGCACTATTTATAAAAAGGGCGGCAAGGTGCGCAAGGTCCACCTGCTCCTGGCGCTCCCCGATCTGGCGGCCGCCCAACAGCTCTCCCAGCGCCTGGGCCGCCTGGGCAACGTGGCTTCCGACGGCCGCCCCATCCTGGGTCTGGACGCCCGGTTCGTGCTGGACCTGGTCCTGGAGATCGACCCCCAGGCCCTGGTGATCCCGGCCCACATCTGGACTCCCTGGTTCTCCGTTTTGGGCAGCAAGAGCGGCTTCGACTCCCTGGAAGAGTGCTTCGAGGCGAGCACCGCTCACATCCATGCCGTGGAGACCGGGTTGTCATCCGACCCCGCCATGAACTGGCGGGTCTCGGACCTGGACCGCTTCGTGCTGGTGTCTAATTCCGACGCCCACTCCCCCCAGAAACTGGGCCGGGAGGCCAATATCTTTCACGTCCCCCCCGCTTATCCCGACCTGGCCCGGGCCTTGCGCACCCGGGAGGGATTTGGGGGCACCCTCGAGTTCTTTCCCCAGGAAGGCAAGTACCACCTGGACGGCCACCGGAATTGCGGCCTGAGACTTGAGCCGGATGAGGCCGAGCGCCTGGGCGGTCTCTGTCCCCTTTGCGGCAAACCCCTGACGTTGGGGGTGATGCATCGCGTCCAGGACCTGGCCGACCGCCGGGACGGGGCCCGCCCGGCCGAAGCCCGGCCGTTCGAGTCCTTGATCAGCCTGCCGGGAATCCTGTCCGAGGTTCTGGGGGTCAACCCCGGCAGCAAAAAAGTTCGCCAGGCCTACTTCCGTCTCCTGGACAGGCTGGGGCCGGAACTGGAGATCCTGCGCCGCGTGTCCCTTACCGCGGTGGCCCGGGAGGGAGGCATCCTCCTGGCCCAGGGGATAGACCGGATGCGCCGGGGAGAGGTGCAGATCAATGGGGGCTACGACGGCGCTTATGGGGAGGTTCGCCTCTTTACCCCGGCAGAGCGCGACAAACCTGGGGGTCCTGGTGCTTCAGCAGATGCAAGACCACACCGATGACCAGTTTTTCATCCCCGATGCCTATTCCGGCCCATTTGCGTTAAAAATGGCCGCCTGACTTTTTACCGGGGCATCAAGCTTGGCTGGTAAAACGTTCCCAAGCGCAGCTTGGGAACGAGGCGATAAAATGCAGCGATTTTTTCACAACCTGGTTGAACTGTTAGAGATGATCAAGTTCGGCCATAGCGTCCTGGCCCTGCCCTTCGCCTTCATGGGGGCCTTGCTGGCGGCTCGGGGTTTGCCGGACGGCCGGACCCTTTTCTTTATCCTCGTAGCCATGGTGGGGGCCCGGAGCGCCGCCATGGCCTTCAATCGCCTGGCGGATGCCCGCCTCGACGCCGCCAATCCCCGCACCGCCGGCCGGGCCCTGCCCGCCGGCAAGATCAGCCGCCGGGCCACCCTCCTGTTTATCGGGGTGAGTGCGGTCCTCTTTATGGGGGCGGCGGCGCAACTGAACCGGATCTGCTTCGCCCTGTCTCCCTTGGCCCTCGTGGTGATCCTGGGGTATTCCCTCACCAAGCGGTTTACCGGTGCGACCCATCTGGTTCTGGGGCTGAGCCTAAGTTTGGCCCCGCTGGGGGGCTGGCTGGCGGTCCGGGGTGACCTGGGCCTTGCGGTCCTGGTTCTGGCCGGGGCGGTGCTCTTCTGGGTGGCGGGGTTCGATGTCCTCTATGCCCTGCAGGACGAGGAGTTTGACCGGCGGGCGGGGCTTTTTTCCCTGCCGGCCCGGGTCGGGCCGGCCTGGGCCCGCCGCCTGGCGGCTCTCTGCCACCTGGCGGCGGCCCTGGGGTTTGCCGTCACCGGCCGGCTGGCCGGTTTGGGTCCCATCTATGCCGGGGCCGTGGCGCTAAGTTCCCTGATACTCCTGGTGCAGCACCTGCTGTTGTTCGTCCGGGGGCCGCGGCGCCTGCCCCCCGCCTTCTTTACCCTCAACGGCCTGGTGGGCCTCGGCCTGGGATTGGCCACCTGGATCAGCCTGGCGATCTGAACGAAAGATTTTTTTATCAACTTAAAGATTTTCCCCTTGACAAAGATTTTTATTGCAACTTATAATGGAATCGCCCTCAATGGGGTGAGAAGACTGGTCTTGAATAGCGAGGAAGGAGGGGAATGGGTAACAAAACTTCGTCCGATTCAAGGTCAATAACCGTGTTTTAAAAAATTAAGGGGGGGACCAATCATGAAGAAAAAGATGTATGTGTTGGGTGTGGCGGCGCTGGTGGCGGCGCTGCTGGCTATGTCAGGGGTGGCCCAGTCGGCCATGTGGGTCGGCGCCGAACTCGGGGGCAATTTTGCGTCAGGTTCTGCTAATACCAATTTATTCGGGATTGACATTTCCGCTGACCTCGGTTTTAAGCCCTCGGTTATCGGGGGCGCGATCATCGGGTATGATTTCGTCAACAGCGGCTTTGGGGCGTATGCCTGGCCCGACTGGATGAAATATTTCAGTTTTGCCATGGACATTACTTACAACCGGCTGACTGCTTCCCAAGGTTCTGGAATCTTTCAAGGATTATCGCTCAACTCCAGAATGGATGGCTATGAATTTGCCTGGACTTTCCTGTTCATGGCCCATTATGGCTTCCTGCCTGATTCCGAGGTGCCTGGGGGCCGGATTAATCCCTACATCGGGGTGGGGCCCGCCATCGTGTGGACCGGCATCGATTACAAGGTACCGACTAATCGCGCGTTCCGCGGGGATTCTGGCGCTGACGCCATGAACGTCGCCCTGGTCGTCGAACCCGGCATCCGGTGGATGTGTTTCAAGAATGTCTCCATCGATACGGCCATGCGGTACCGCTATTCGCAGCCTTCCTGGAGTGAGAATAACGTTACGATCAAGGCTAATCCGCTTCACCAGTTAGCCTTCTTGCTGCGGGCCAACTACCACTTCTAATCCAATAAACCTTGACTGCTTAAAGGGCGGCCTCCGGGCCGCCTTTTTTTTGCCTAAAATCCATAGGGCGCGTCTCACGCGTCATTCTCGGCGCCGGATACGAAGTTACAGT
>PEWM01000021.1:3785-5975 GCA_002779455.1 Deltaproteobacteria bacterium CG07_land_8_20_14_0_80_60_11 | reverse complement strand
CTGCGTATGCCGACGCGACCCCCCATTGTCCACCACGTAGTCGGCCCGGGCCACCTTGCCGGCAAGAGGCCACTGGGCCGCCAGAATCCCCCGGATCTCCGCTTCCCCGCGGCGGTCCCGCCCCCGAAGACGCCGGATTTGAAGCGCTTCCGGGGCCGCCACCACGATGACCTTATCAAAGGCCGCCTCCCGGCCGGTTTCGAACAAGAGCGGCGTCTCCACCAGCACCAACGCCGTGCCCCGGCGGGCCAACTCCGCCGCCCGGGCCTGAAGCTCCGCCTCCACCCGGGGGTGGATGAGCCCGTCCAGGCGGCGGCGCGCCTCCGGGTCGGCGAACACCAGTTGTGCTAGCCTAGATCGGTTCAAGGCGCCGTCGGCATGAAAAAATTCTGCTCCATAGAGGCGGCGCAGCTCCTGCCAGGCCGGTTGGCCCACCGCCACCGCCTCCCGGGCCGCCTGGTCGGCGTCCAGGACCTCGGCCCCCAACTCTTGAAACATCCGGGCCACGGTGCTCTTGCCGGTGCCGGCCCCCCCGGTGATGGCGATTTTTAGCAAGATTTGGAATTCGCTTTATTTGAGATCAGGGTGAGACAATAGCTCATAAACCGAGTTCTTTCTTCACTTCTTCCCAGGGGATGAAATAGTCTTTATCTCCGCGCCTGCTCGCCTCATCCGCTTCTTTTATCGCGGCCAGTTCTTTTGGCGACAACGGCTCAGGATCGTAATGTCTTTCAAAGAGAATATCCACCAGACGTCTTAAGAGGTCCGCCTCCCCGGTCTTCAGCAGGGCTGTCACCTTAGTGTGGATGTCGTATTCAACCTTAACCCCTTGAATCTCCCCGGCCCGTTCAAGTTCCTGGCAGATATCCGCCACCAGTTCATAGCGCAGATCGAGGGCCTCCATAATATCACCCGCATAGATCAATCCATCCCCTTTGGAGGCGAAAAGGGCCTTGATTTCCTCTTTGGCCTGTTCTCTGGGGATATCTCGGCCGCTGGTGTAGCGTAATTCGGCGCAGGCTGTTTCCATGACGCTTTCCTCCGAGCCGTCGGTTAGCATATTTGCTCCCGATAATCCACCACCGCTTGACAGTCCCCCGGCGGGCAATGCCCGCCCTACGTTTGCTGATGATTAAAGGCGTTTTATCCGCCCTTCACCCGGAAGGCTTTGATCTCGCTTTGCCCAGGATTGATTTGAGGCCCTTTAATGACGGTTTCACAACGCTCCGGGCGGAAAGATTGAACTTGAGCAGATCGAGGATGTCGATGATGCGCCGCCAGTGCCGCCACGACTTGTTGAAAGCCTGCCGTAATCCCCGCCGCCGATGGCGAATCACGCCATTGTTATGCTGCCCGGGAATGGTATACATCTGGCGCGGATGGGAATCCGCCAGACTCAGGGGTTCGGCGTCGCCGATGAGTTTATCCCAAAGAATCGCGTGCGGCTGAATGGACAGGGCGCTACCGCCGCAGACATGCGGCCTGATTTCCTGGATAAACCTTTGGGTGGCCTCGAAGTCCTGGTCCGTTTCTCCCGGCCCACCGTAAACGAAGAAACCCACTACCAGCATATGAGCCCTTTTGGCCCGGCGGATGCCCTCCGCCAGGCTCTTACTGGTCGCCGGCTTCCCATACCGCCTGAGTTGGGCGTCGCTGCCGCTCTCCACCCCCACGAACAGGGCATCAAAGCCCGCCCGGTGCATTAACTGGAAGACGGCTTCCGGGAGATGGTGAATCGTGCCCTGAAAGGCGAAGCGCATCTTGAGGTTATGCTCCAGGATCAGGTGACAAATTTTCTCGACCCTCGGGATGTCGTAGGAGAAATTCTCGTCCTGAAAGAAGGCGATTTGGAAGCCGGCGCGGTGCAGTTCCAGGATTTCGGCAAAGACGTTTTCCGCGCTCCGCATCCGGTACCGCCACTCGGGAAAGAGTTTCGGACAAAAAGTGCAGTGATAGGGACAGCCTCTGGAGGAGGCCACATTGGCGGTGCGGGGGACTTCGGGAATGGGGAAGCCCCCGAATTGGTGGAAGTAGCCATCATAGGTAAACAATTCCCGGGCGGGAAAGGGGATGGCGTCCAGGTCCTCGATTTGTTGCGGGATGCCCCGCACCACCTGACCGTTGGCACGATAGGACAAGCCCGGCAAGCCTTCCAGAGATTCAGACCGGAGCAGCCGCCGGCAGAGTTCC
>PEWM01000021.1:0-3758 GCA_002779455.1 Deltaproteobacteria bacterium CG07_land_8_20_14_0_80_60_11 | reverse complement strand
ATCACCAAGTCCAGGGCCGGAACATCTTTGAGGAGCAGGTTATCAAACATCGTCGGGTGGTACCCGCCCATGAGCGTGACCACGCCGCTTCTTGCCGACTTGATTCTGGATATGAGCCGTATGCCGCTGGGAAAGCAGAAACTCGTGGAGGATACGCCCAGCAGGTCGGGAGATAGCGCCATGACCCGGTCATAGGCCTGGTTGACCGTGAGGCCCTCGCCATACGCGTCCACAATCCGCACGGTCACCTCCGGATGTTTTTTCACGCCGGCGGCAAGGTAACCAAGGCTCAGGGGAGCCATGGACCGGACGCCGTGTTTATCTTCCTCCGATGGAGAAGTCGCCAAGACGATATTCATGATGAAAGCCGCCCCCTAATTTTCTCAGTTAGGTGCGCAGTGCGCACCCAACCTTAATGCAGGTTTTCCAGGTTGTCCAGCACCGCCTGAAAATCCTCCGGCAGGGGGGCTTCCCAGGTCATTTTCTCGCCGGTGCGGGGATGGATTATCCCCAGGCGCCCGGCGTGGAGGAGTTGGCGGTGCACCAGGGGCTTGAGGACTTGAAGCCGCGGGTGGCCCGCCAGGCGGCTCACCCCGCCGCCGTAGGTGGCGTCCCCCAGGACCGGGTGGCCTTCCGAGGCCAGGTGCACCCTGAGTTGATGGGTACGCCCCGTCTGGGGGGTGAGCGCTACCAGGGTCAGGGGGCCGGGGAATTCCCGGATGACCCGCCAGAAGGTGATGGCGCGCTTCCCCCGCCGGGCGTGGACGCTCATTTTCTGACGGGCCGTGGGGTGGCGGCCCACCTCCTTGTCGATTTCGCCCTCGATTTCCAGCAGGCGGCCCCACACCAGGGCCTGGTACCGCTTGGTGATGGCGTGGGCCTGGAACTGGGCCACCAGGGCGGCGTGGGCCAGGGCGGTCTTGGCCACCACCAGGAGGCCGCTGGTGTCCTTATCCAGGCGGTGCACCAGGCCGGGGCGGCTCACCTCGCCGATGTCTTTCAAATCCGGGCAGTGGTGCACCAGGGCATTTAAGAGGGTGCCGGCCCGGTGCCCGGCGCCGGGATGGACCACCAGATGCGGGGGCTTGTTCACCACCAACAGGTCCCGGTCTTCAAAGAGAATCGCCAGGGGGAGGGCTTCGGGGGCCAGGTGGCTGGGCGAGGGCGGCGGCACGCGCACCGCCACGGTATCGCCCTCCCGGACCCGGTAGGAGGCCGGCCGCGGCTCGCCGTTGACCAGGACCCGCCCGGACTTGAGGAGTTTTTGCAGCCGGGCCCGGGACCATCCCAATTGGCGCGTCAGGAATTGATCCAGGCGGACGCCGGCATCCGGCGGGGTCACGGTGACGGCCAGGGTTTCAGAGGCTTCCATTAAGTGACTGTGTGCGTCGGCATCTCACAACTTGGGCTCCTACCACGGTGCGACGGCGCACCTGATACCAATTTGCAAACAAACGGCAATTTCCCTGTAGCGGACCCAAGTGTCCGCCCTGAATTGAGGGCGCACACACGGGTGCGCCCCTACACCCCCTCTCGCAAAGTTACACTTTTCTCAGGGCGCCGCCGTTCTTGATTTCGCTGAAGATCATGCGCCCGGCGGTAGTCTGCAAAACGCTGGTGACGGCCACCTCCACTTCCCGGCCGATGAAGCGCCGGGCGTTTTCGATCACCACCATGGTGCCGTCGTCGAGATAGGCGATCCCCTGACCCTGGGATTTCCCCTCCCGGAGGATCTGGACGTGCAGGCACTCGCCAGGCAGGACCGCGGGCTTCATGGCGTTGGCCAGCTGGTTGATGTTCAGGACCTCGATCCCCTGGAGTTCCGCCACCTTGTGCAGATTAAAATCATTGGTCATGACCTTGGCGCGCAATTTTAAGGCCAGGGCCACCAGTTTGGAGTCCACCCCGGCGGCGCCGGGAATATCGTCATCGATGAACTCCACCCGCAAGGGGTTCTGCTGCTGGAGCCGTTTCAGGATGTCCAGGCCCCGGCGGCCCCGGGTACGCCTAAGATCGTCGGAGGAATCGGCCACATACTGCAACTCTTCCAAAACAAATTTCGGGACGATGAGGGTGCCTTCCACGAAACCCGTCTCGGCAATATCCGCAATACGGCCGTCGATGATGACGCTGGTATCCAGAATTTTCAAAGCATGACGCGGGAACTTGCCGGCGGAGTCCAGGAAGTAGGGGGTGCTGACCTCGGACATTTTCTTGCCCCCCAGCACCAGACCGATATAACCGAAAATTGCTGATAAAAAGATGTATAAAGGGATTTGCAGGTTGGGGAGTTCCAGGTATTTGTCAAAGGGGTAGCTGGCCAGCTTGCCGATCCCCAGGCCGACGAACAGGCCCAGAGTGCTGCCGATAATGGTCTTCAAGGGGATGCGCTTGATGACCTGCTCCAGCCCCAGGGTCAGGCAGGCCACTGCCAAACCCGCAGCCGCGCCGGCATAACCGGCCCACCACAAGTGGTCGAACTTCGGGATTTGATCAGCGATCAGGTAGCCGCTGATGGCGCAAATAGTCCCCAGGATGGCCCCGGTGACTATCTTTTGTATCACGGAGTTTTCTCCTCCTTTCTCAGGAAAAAATCAAGGCGGGACGAAAGACCCCCGACGTAACAACGTTGGGGGCTCGCAATTGACGTCGGTCAAAAAGCATAGTCCCGGCACTCCTTGCCGTGGTCATCGTGGAATAGGTATGGGGGCGCCGGTTCAAGCTCTGCTAGTAAAAATGTTGGGGGAGATAAATCACTCGGTGGCTGCCAACAACGCCAGGAGTTCAGCCTCAATCTCGTCTGCATCAATGTTGTTTACCAGGGAAAGTTCCTTAACCAGGAGATTTTTGGCGGTATCCAACATCTTCCGCTCGCCGAAGGAGAGATCCTTTTCCGTTTTGAGGAGGGTCAGATCCCGCAGGACTTCCGCCACCCGGAAAGGCGAACCGGTCTTAATTTTATCCATGTAGTCCCGGTACCGGCGATTCCAGGTCTGGTGGTTCAAGCGGGAGGGTCGGCGACGCAGGATTTCATAGACTTCGGTGACCGCCTGTAAATCGATAATGTCTCGGAGTCCGATGTTCCGGGCATTACCGGTGGGAATCATGATGATCATGTCACTGTCCAGAAGACGCATGATGTAAAATTTCTGCTGGTTTCCCGAGACGTCGCGTTCTTTGACCGATTCGATCACCCCAACCCCATGGGCCGGGTACACGGCCAACTGGCCAACTTCGAACATTCTCTTCCACCTCCTACCGCCTTCTTTTTATCACAAAGTTGCATAAAAAGCAATGCTCCGGATAAAGGGAATTCAGCGCTGAAAGCGAAACCGGAGGATGTCCCCATCGGCCACGAGATAATCCCGGCCTTACACCTTCAGGGGGCCGGCCTCCTGGACCCGGGCGGGGGAGCCCAATTTGTCCAGGGCGCCGGCCGATGATGCCGCCGCGCCAACTCAGGGTAAAAAGCCGGTTTTCGGTTTTCGGTTTTCGGTTTGCGGTTGCGAAGGGATAGTGAATCTGAGTTAAGATTCATGCGGAAAAGTCCTTTTCCAAGACTTGCCGAAATCTAATCCCAGGCCGCAACTATAAGTATATATTAACCAGAATACCGTAGGGGCGGGTTTAAAACCCGCCCTACGGGTGGACTTTCACGGTAAACGTCCCTGGAAGCTTGTGTAGGACACCCGCCCTCGGGTGTCCCGGCACAGGCTGGAAAGCCTGTGCCACCGGCTTTTTCATTATTTTGAGAGAAC
>PEWM01000114.1 GCA_002779455.1 Deltaproteobacteria bacterium CG07_land_8_20_14_0_80_60_11 | reverse complement strand
CTACCCCACCACCCGCGCCGAAGTGGATCAGGCCGCGGCGCTGCTGCGGGAGCGGCTGCACAAGCTACGGCGGGATGAGAGATAATGCCGCGGTGAGATGGGAATTTCGGGTCGGGGGTCGGGACTGAGCCGGGCGCACCCGCGGGCAGAAAGACTTGAGGACTGAAACGCCCGGATATCAGGAGTCCAGGATTATTTTGGTGATGATACTATTGGCCAGTTTCCGGGCATCGATCTCGTAGGTCCCGGACGCCACGGCCTCCCGCAGCGGCTCCACTTTCTCCGGGCGGACCTCCGGGGCGTCGGCGATAATCTGGCGGACCTGCTCAATCAACTTGTCATTCCTCTGCAAGTTCGGGGCTCCGGGCCGAGGGGGCCAGCCAACGCGCCAGGTCTGCGTCCCGTTGCCGTTATGGTTGGCTGGCGGTGCACCGGTTCCGGGACCCTGTCTCTTGGGTTTTTTCGGTTTCTTCATATTATTTTAGAAATAATTATAATCTGGTTCACCTTTAAAGTAAAGTGGGGCCATCTTCAAAACAACTTAAGGACTGTATTTCCCGGACCCGGCCCGCCACACCGGCCTGTCCCCCTGTTTTCCTTATCGGTTGCGGGGCGCAGACCGTGAAAAAAATCATCCGGGCCGTCCCGGCGGCTCTGACCTCAAGTGCCTCCGGCCCACCAGAGGTACAGGAACTGGGGCCCCGCCATGTCCAGGTCAGGCATTAACGAGTAAATCGTCGGCTTGTAGCTGCCGGGCCGGTGATAGGTGATGACTCTGGGGCCGTCCAGGCCCGCCCTGACCCTGGCCAACTCCAGGGCATCGTCCAGGTAACCCAACTGATCCACCAGACCCAGGTCCCGGGCCTGGGAGGCGGTAAAGATCCGGCCATCGGCCACTTCCCGGGTTTTTTTCAGACTCAACTTCCGCCCCTGGGCCACCACGTCCACAAACTGCCGGTAAAAGTCATCGATGACCTGCTGCATCATCTCCTTCTCCTGCGGGGTGGCGGGCCGGAAGGGGGACCAGAAATCCTTCCATCTGCCGCTCTTGACGACATCGTCGTCCACTCCGAACTTGTCCATCAGCCCCCGGAGGTTGAATTTCATGGCAATGACCCCGATGGAACCGGTGATGCAGGTGGGATAGGCAATGATGGTGTCCCCCGCCTGGGCCAGGTAGTAGCCCCCGGAAGTGGCCAGGCCCTGCAGGCAGACCACCACCGGCACGGCTTTGGCCGCCTTGAAGGCCTTGAGTTCGTGGAGAATGACATCCGCGGCGCTCACGGTGCCCCCCGGGGAATTAATCTTCAAGACCACCGCCTTGACGCGGTCATCTCTGGCCGCTTTTTCCAGTTCTTCCTTGATCCGGCTGGGCGAGGTCACCCCTTTCGTCAGCCCCAGGAGGCGGTGCGGCCCTTCCAGGATGACCCCTGCGACCTCCATGAGCAGGATCTTGTCCCGGCCATAGCCCGAGATGGTTTTTTCCTTCAAGGGGCCCGGCTCTTCAAACAGGCTCACCTTGACGGTGACGCAGCCTGCCGCCAGCAGCCAGACCGCCAACCAGACCAGGCAGCAAATTGTTAGGCGCCGCATACCTCACCTCGTGGCTAAATTGGTTAATAGTGCCATGATACGCTAAGCAGGGCCTCTTGCGCCAAATATTTTTCTTGAAACGGGGAAATTCCCCTGTACCTTAAGTTTCCACACAAAAGCTCTTGACAGTTTTGAAATAGATGATAAACAATAAACGTTTGTAGCATAATCACCATGTCGGCCCCACCAATTTCTTGGCGTGATCCGGTTAATGTGCAACAAGAGGGCGGGACGGCAGGTGCTATCTGACAATGGGGGGAGGCGAAATGGATGCCCGGCGTCAGGGTAAAACCCAACGAACCTTTCGAGGTCGCCTTAAAGCGCTTTAAAAAGCAGTGCGAAAAGGCCGGGATTCTCTCTGAGATTCGCAAACGGGAACATTACGAAAAGCCCAGCATTAAGCGGAAGAAGAAGATTTTGGCGGCCAAAAAGCGGGCTTTGAAGAAGCTGCGGAAAATTGAGGGCAATTGATGTCCCTTTATCAGCGGCTGGATCAGGCCTTCAAAGAGGCCATCAAAAACCAACAACCGGTGGCGACATCCACCTTGCGGCTGTTGAAGAGCGCCATCCGTTACCGCGAGGTGGACGTTAAACGTCCGCTCACCGAAGCCGAGCTGCAGGCAACCATCAACACGCAGGTAAAGCAGCGTCGGGAGGCCATAGCCGAGTACACCAAGGCCGGCCGCCCCGAACTTGCCAAACAGGAAGAGGAGGAACTCAGTGTCCTCCTCTCTTTTTTGCCACCGCAACTGAGCCCCGAAGAAATGGCCGCCGAAGTGGACGCGGTCATCGCCGAATTGGGGGCTACCGGCCCGAACGACCTGGGAAAAGTAATGAAAAACGCCATGGCCCGCCTCGCCGGCCGGGCTGACGGCAAGGTGATTCGAGAGATCGCGCGGCAGCGTCTGGGTGCATAGACCTTCCACCCTCAAACGGAAACCTGGAGTGCCATGCCAGAGCAAACGTTGACCGCCCTGGAGTTTCCTCAGCTTCTCCGGGTGGTGCAAACCTACGCCGTCTCTGACCTCGGGCGGGATTTCCTGGGCGCCCTCAAGCCCCTTGCCCTCCTCGCCGATCTGCACCAGGTCCAGGCGCCGTTCCGGCAAATCCAGGAATTGCGCGAACTCCAATACCGTGAAGGCCCCGTCCCCCTGACCGATTTTCCCCTGCTGACCCCCTGGCTGACCAAGGCCACCGTCCGGGGCAGCTTACTGCCCGCCGAGGCCTTCAACCACGTCTTGCAGGTGCTGCGCCTGGCCCGGCGCCTCAGGCACTATATCCGGTTAGGGGGCGATCTGACCCCGCGCCTTTCGGCCCTGGCCGATACACTCAGGGACCTGACCCCGCTCACCGAGGTCATTCAACAGTGCATCAGCCCCCACAACTTTATCCTGGATCAGGCCAGCCCCGCCCTGGCCCAGGTGCGCCGGGAGCTGACCGACACCCGGGAGCGGGTCAACCGCCAGATCAAGCAGGAGTTTTTCCAACCGGCCTTTCAGGACGCCCTCCAGAGCCCCCTCATTTCCCAGCGCCACGGCCGCTACGTCATTCCCATCAAGGCTGACCACAAGGGCGTCATTCCCGGCATCATCCACGACCAGTCCCAGACCAGGGCCACCCTGTTTCTCGAGCCCCTGGTCATCGTGGAGCACAACAACGCCTTGAACCTCCTCCACAACCGGGAAAAGCGGGAAGAAGAGGCGGTGCTGAGAAGGCTCACCGGCCTGGTGCGGAATCATCTCGACGAAATTCGCCTGACCCTCACGACCTTAGGCGAACTGGACGCCATCCAGGCGAAGGTCAAATTCGCCGAGGAGTTCCGGGCCCGGGAGCCCATCTGGCGGACTAAAGGCGGGGTAGACTTCCGCCAGGCCCGCCACCCCCTCCTGGTGCAGCAGCGCCGGGAGAATAGCGCGGCCCCGGATGTGGTCCCCATTGACCTTAAGCTCGACCCCGAACACCGCTTTCTCATCATCTCCGGGGCCAACGCCGGCGGCAAGACCGTGGCCCTCAAAACCCTGGGCCTCCTGACCCTGATGGCCCAGAGCGGCATCCCCCTGCCCGTGGACGAGGGCAGCGAACTGTGTCCGTTTGGGGCGGTCTTCGCCGACATCGGCGACCCCCAGGACCTGTTCCAGAGCCTCAGCACCTTTTCGGCCCACCTGAAGCGGGCGCTGACGATGCTCGCCGGCCTCCCGGAGTCGTCCCTCATCCTCCTGGACGAACTGGGCACGGCCACCGACCCCACCGAGGGCGGCGCCCTGGCCCTGGCCCTGCTCCAGGCCTTCTATCAGCGGGGGGCTTACGGCGCCGCTACCACCCACCTGCCCATCCTCAAGAGTTTTGCCCAAAAAACCGAGGGCTTCGAAAACGTGTCGGTGGTGTTCAATGAGGAAACCCGGCGGCCCACCTATCGCCTGGCTTACGGGGTGGTGGGGGCCTCCAACGCCTTGAAGATCGCCCGGGAAATGGGTCTCGCCCCGGAGATTCTGGAGATGGCCGAGGGCTACCTGAATCAGGACGAACTCCGAGCCTACCGGCTCCTGGCTTCGGTGGAGGCGGCCCAGCAGCACCTGGCCCACCAGGAGATGGAACTCAAGCGTCGGGAAGCGGAACTGGACCGACACAACCGTGAACTTGAGGCGCGACAATCCGAGTTGGCAGCCGAGCGCACCCGCCTGGTCAACGACGCCAAAGCTGCGGCGTTGGCCCGCATCAAAGAGGCTGAGGCCGAGTTCAAATCTATCGTCCGGAGGCTGAAAAACGGCGTTGAGCCCTGGGGCCGTCTGCGCCAGGAGTTTTCCGGTCGCCAGGCGAAATTGCTGGCGGACCTGTCGCCCGGCCCCGGCCCGGCCCCGGCCGCGGTTACCCGGTTCCGGTCCGGCCAGCAGGTCTTCCTGCCGGCCCTGGGTCTGACCGGCCAGATTGTCGCCACCGATACCCGGGACGGCCGCCTGGAGGTCCAGGCCAGGAACGTCAAGCTTCGGGTCAGCCCGGAGGAGGTCACCCCGGTAGGCGGCGAGGCGGGAAGAGCGATCCGAAGCGGCGCCGCCTCGGGCTTTCACCGGCCGCCGGCCTGGCTCCCCAGCCTCAACCTGGTGGGCCTGCGGGTGGACGAGGCCCTGCCCCTGGTGGACCGGCTCATCGACCAGGCGGTGCTCCACGGCACCGAAAAGGTGGATATCATCCACGGCGTGGGCACCGGCCGCCTCAAACGCGCCCTGTGGGACCACCTGAAGCACCACGGCCTGGTAAAGGAACTCCACGCCGACGCCAACCCCGGGGTGACGGTGGTGGATTTAAAGGAGTAGGGGGAAAAGGGAAAAAAATGTAGGGCGGGCACTGCCCGCCATTAAGGCGGCGGGCACGGAGGCCCGCCCCACCACAGGCCAAGCGGAGCTTGGCAAAAACAAGAGCGTTCCTAAGTACAACTTGGGAACGAGAGGAGAAAGCGGGAGCTTGGGAACGAGAGGAAAAAGCAGTAGGGCGGGCGTCCCCGCCCGCCAAGAGCACAGGCTGGAAAGCCTGTGCCACCAGAGAAAATGGCGGGCAATGCCCGCCCTACATTGAGGAAATGGAAAGGCTGGAAAGTCTGTGCTGCCAACAAGGTAAGCTTTTAACTAAAAACGAAAAACCAAAAACTAAAAACGGCTTTTAAATGGCTTTTATCCCCGAAGACAAGCTCCTGGAGATCAAAGACGCCGCCGCCATTGAGGAGGTGGTGGGCCAGTACGTCAAGTTGACGCAAAAGGGGAGAAATCTTTCGGGGCTGTGCCCGTTCCATTCCGAGACCAAGCCGTCGTTCACGGTGGCGCCGGAGAAGGGCATTTTCCACTGTTTCGGCTGCGGGGCCGGCGGCAACGTCTTTTCCTTCCTCATGCAGTACCACCGCCTGAGCTTCCCCGAGGCGGTGCAGGAACTGGCCCGGCGCTACGGCATCCCGCTGTCGCTGAAGGATTTGGGCCCGGAT
>PEWM01000150.1 GCA_002779455.1 Deltaproteobacteria bacterium CG07_land_8_20_14_0_80_60_11 | reverse complement strand
TGAAAGCTACTTACTCCGGGGGTGCGCTTTATCGTACTCCTCCATCAGGTAATCCAGGTTAACGTGGGTATAACGCCCGGTGGTGGAGATGGAGGCATGGCCCAACAGTTCCTGGACGGCCCGGAGGTCGGCCCGGCCCTCCAACAGATGCGTGGCGAAGCTGTGGCGCAGGCCGTGGGGCGTCAGGCCCGGGGAGAGTCCCGCCAGCCGCACCCACTTGGCCACCACCCGGGCCACCCCCCGGGTCGACAGGCGGCCCCCCCGGGAATTGAGGAACAGGGTGGTCTCGCCCCCGGCGCCGCGCTGCTCAAGGAGCCGCAGGCGCAGGGGCAGATAGGCGGCCAGCGCCTCTTTCGCCGGCTGGCCCAAAAAGGCCAGGCGTTCCTTGCTGCCCTTGCCCCAGACCCGGAGGACCCCGGGCGCCAGGTCCATATCTCCCAGGTTAAGCCCGGCCAGCTCGGACAGGCGCAAGCCCCCGCTATAGAAGACCTCCAGGATGGCCTTATCCCGGCAGGTTCCGAAATCATCATCCTTAGGCGCACCCAGCAGGTGAAAGGCCTCGTCCACGCTCAAATAGTGAGGCAGGACCTTTTCCAGCTTGGGGCTGGGGGCCAGCTTAGCCGGGTTTTGGGATGCGACCCCCAGGCGCTGCAGGTATTTGAAGAAGGTGCGCAGGGTTGAGAGCTTGCGGGCCACCGTGGTCTTGCGGTTTTTCTTCAGGGCGGCGGCCAGGAAGGCCCGCAGGTCCTGGTAGGTCACCTGCGCCGGGGTAACGCCTTCCCGGTGCTCAGCGCAGAACTCGAGAAACTGGGTGAGGTCCAGGCGGTAGCCTCTCAGGGTGTGGGGCGACATCTGCCGCTCCACCCGCAGGTACCGCAGGAAATCTTCCAGATAAGTGCCGCTGCTCATGGCGATGGCCTTTCCCGGGAAAAGCTTCCCCACCTCTTCCGTTTAACTCATTTAAAATATAAATAATATCATGAAGTGGCCGCAATGCCAAAAATTATCGGCGGCCTAGAACCGGGAATATCGGCATAAGCGAGATGAACCGATACCCTTGAGACTGCCGGAAGGGACCTGGGAAAATGGCGGGATTGTTCTTGAACCGTAAACGGGTAGGGGCGGGTTTAAAACCCGCCCCTACAGTAACCTGCAATCATGCCGGGGGATATCCCGGGCGCCTCCGCCTCAGTTGGTCAGCACCCGGGTGCGGGTGGGGGATTCCAGGTAGCTGTCGATTTCGGCGCTCAATTTTTGCCGCTCCGGGTGGTTGAACCAATCCTGCCACTGTCTTAGGGATTCCCAGGCGCTGATCACCAGGTAATAGTTGGGGTCGTCCACCCCATGCAGGGTCTCGCCGCTGATATAGCCGGGCTGCTGCATGGCCAAAACCCGGAGTTGGCGCAACAGGCGCACGATTTGGCCCACGTTCTGCCCTCGAATCGTCCTTTCCATCAAGACCTTGACCATGTTCCTCTCCTTATGTGATTGGGGTTGGAGGAAATGCCGTGCTCCCGCCGGCGCCCCTGACTTTGGGGCGGGTCCGGGGAAGGGGTCTTATACCGAGGCCGCAAACCAACGGCAATTTTCTTGTAGGGGCGGACCCATGTGTCCGCCCTGCATTGAGGGCGCACACGCGGGTGCGCCCCTACAATTCCGCATTTTTTGATGGCAACTTGATCTCATGCCGTCCGAGCCTGGTCTGTTTATAATTATATCAGAAAACCCGGAAGTTCAATGGTGATTTTTAGGTCCGCACTTGAGGGTTCACCGGCTCTGTGGTATAATATTCACGGGGAAGTGGGGAAGCATGGTCAAATTAGCCGAATTACGGCAATTCCTGGATAAGCAGGAGGAAGCCGGGCTCTCTTCGTATGCCACCAAGAGTGCCCAGGCCATCCGCCGGCGCTATGAAGCGCGTATCGCCGAGGGCCACCGCCAGGACTTCGCGGTGGACGCCGACCGCATCCTCCACTCCCGGGCTTATACCCGCTACATCGACAAAACCCAGGTTTTTTACCTCATCAGCCACGAGCAAATCAGCCACCGGGTGCTGCACGTCCAGCTCCTGTCCAAGATCGCCCGCACCATCGGCAAGTTTCTCCGTCTGAACGAGGACCTTCTGGAGGCCATCGCCCTGGGCCACGACATCGGCCACCCCCCCTTCGGCCACGACGGCGAGCGCATCCTCTCGGGCCTGTGCAAGGCCCACGGCGTCGGCCCCTTTCTCCACAGCCTCCAGGGAGTGTGGTTCCTCGACCGGCTGGAAAAGCAGGGGCGGGGGCTCAACCTTTCCCTCCAGGTTCTGGATGGCATCCTCTGCCACGACGGGGAAACCCATTTGGAACGCCTCTCCCCCCAGGGAGACAAGACCTTTGCTTCCCTTTCGGCCGAGCTCCGGACCAAGCTGGCCGACCCGGCCGTGTCTCTGAAGCCCATGACCCTGGAAGGGTGCGTGGTCCGCCTGGCGGACACCATCAGCTACATCGGCCGGGACCTGGAGGATGCCATCACCCTGAAGCTGCTGCGGCGGGAGGAACTGCCGCCCGAGGTCGGGCAAAAACTGGGCCGGACCAACGGGGCCATCGTCTACAGCCTGGTGGCGGATCTCATCACGCACAGCTATGATAAGAATTACGTGGGTTACAGTCCCGAAGTCGGGCGGCTCTTAAAAAGGCTCAAGGAGTTCAATTACCGGCGGATTTACGACAACCCCCGCATCAAGACCGAGACCCCCAAGATTGAGGCCCTGTTCCACCGGCTGTTTGAGCGGTTTTTAGCGGATGTGGAGGCCGGCCGGGAGGATTCGCCCATCTGGATAGATTTCCTGGCCTTCATGGACCCCGGTTACCGGGAGTCCGGCCGGCCGGCGGAAATCGTCCGGGATTTCCTGGCCTCCATGACCGACGCCTATTTTTTGCGGACTTCCCAGGACCTGTTTTTCCCGCAGCCCTTGCGGGTGGGGTTCGGAGGGTGGCCATGCGCCTGATGACGTTTAATCTCCGGTTTGCTACGCCCCAGGACGGCCCCGATGAATGGGAGTTCCGGAAGGATCTGGTGGTGGAGGTCATCGGCAACCATCTGCCGGACCTGTTGGGGACCCAGGAAGGCACCGTGCCCCAGCTCCTCTACCTGGAGGAGCATCTGACCGGCTACCTGCCATTAACGGCCCATCGCCGGGTGGATCCCACCTGCCAGTATCCCACCATTTTCTATCGGGGCGACCGCTTTCACGTCGAGGAGAGCAGCGAGTTCTGGCTGTCCGAGACCCCCCAGGCGCACCGCAGCCTGAGCTGGGGCTCAGCCTTTCCCCGCATGGTCACCTATGGACTCTTTCGGGAAAAGGGCCGGGCGACCAGCTTTTACTTCATCAACACCCATCTGGATCATGTCTCGGAGGCGGCCCGGCGTGAGGGCGCCCGGATGATCCGGGAATTTTTCTTTCCCCGGAACCAACCCCTGATCCTGGTGGGGGATTTTAATGAGCCGCCGGACGACCCGGTGTATCGGGAATTCATCCACCGGGACAGCCCCCTTAAGGATACCTGGAGGCAGGTGCATCCCCCGGAAGAGGAGGCCACCACCCAGCACGGGTTCGATGGCCGCCCCCGGGGCAGCCGGATCGACTGGATTCTGGCGGCCCCGCCTTTTGTGGTCCGGCGGGTGGCCATGGTCACGGATAATCAGGAAGGGCGCTACCCTTCTGATCACTTTCCTTATGAAGCAGAGGTTGAATATTGAGATGGCTTTAAGAGTGTGGATGATTATAGTGGTTCTCTTGACGGGGGCGCAGCTGGCCGGCGCCGGTACGGCCCCGCCCCTCTATACCCAGGTGGCCGGCGGCGAGCAAGAGATTACCATTGAGAAACCCACCAGCGTGGATCGCCTGGCCCTGGAGCAGGGGGTGCGCTGGGTGACAGTGGTCCGGCAGAACGGCCTGAAGAAGCCCTACAAGCTCAAACCCGGCATGGTGCTCAAGATCAACAACACCCACATCGTGCCCATGGAGGTGCAAAACGGCCTGATCATCAATTTGCCGGAACTGCATCTGTACTATTTCCAGAACGGGGCCTATCAGCGGCGCTATGCCCTGGCCGTGGGCAAGCCCAGCTGGCCCACCCCCACCGGGACTTATAAGATCTACGAAAAGCGCAAGAACCCCACCTGGAACGTGCCGCCGTCCATCCAGGAGGAGATGGAAGAAAGGGGTTATGAAGTGGTGACGAAGGTTCCTGCCGGGCCTAAAAATCCCCTGGGGAAATTCTGGCTGGGGACCACGGCCTCCGGGGTGGGCATTCATGCCACCAACCGCCCCTGGACCGTGGGCTACTTTGTGTCCCACGGCTGCATCCGCATGCTCCCGCACGAGATCGAGCAGCTCTTCCCCCAGGTAGAGGTGGGCACCCCGGTGAAGATCATTTACCGGCCCATCAAACTGGCCCTCACGCCCCAGGGCCGGGTGTATCTCGAGGCCATTCCCAATATCTACCAGTGGGAGTTGCACCCCCTGGAATGGGTCAAGGACATGGCCGAGTACTACAATATCGCCGATCGCATCGATTGGGATAAGGTGCCGCCCATCCTCAAGACCCGGTCGGGCCTGGCCCAGGACATCACCAAGAGCCCGGCTGACCCCATCCCCGCCGCCGCCCCCTCACCCTCCAATGCCCCCAAGGAGGTCAGGCTTTCCCCTTTACAGGGCCAGGAGACCAGGTTAGAATAGACTCCGTCCGGTGGCCTGCAGCGGCGCAGATGAACCGGGTGGGCCAAGGGCAGCAAGGCACTCCCGGCTCGTGCGCCCGCGGGTTTCCCGGGAAAGAAACGGTTTTCGACCTGATCTGCCGGCCCCGGTTGCCGCGGGCCATCACCGAAACTTTTCACCTGCATTGACAAAGGACGCCATTATGATTCGATTCCGGTTTGTGCCAATGATTTTGGGAGTGCTCCTGGTGCTGGGGCTTGGCGGGCCGGCCCTGGCCCAGCAACCCAAGGCCAAGTGCGGCCCCGATCACGCCATCCTTTACAAGCGGGCCGTGAAGCTGCTGGATAACGCCGAAAAGAAACTGACGGCGGGCTATACGGCCGAGGCCAAGTCCCAGGCGAAAGAGGCCAACTCCCTGTTCACCATCCTGCAAAAAGAGTGCGGCCCCCAGCAGGCGGAGCGAGCCCTGACGGACCGGGAGATCCAGCAGGAGGCCATCAACCAGAAGCTGTCCGCGGATGAATTGGCCCAGGCGGAGCGCCTGATCAAGTCCGCGGAAGAAAAAACCCAGAAGGCCGTTAAGCTTGAGACGACCCAGCCGGAGGTCTACCTGAAGTACCAGCGGGAGGCCAAGGCGGAATTCGAACAGGCCCACAAGCGCTCCATCAAATCGGAAATTTACGCCCTGCGCAACCAGCAGATGGTTTT
>PEWM01000171.1 GCA_002779455.1 Deltaproteobacteria bacterium CG07_land_8_20_14_0_80_60_11 | reverse complement strand
CCTGGTGGAAGGCTACGAATCGACCGCCGATCTGGAGGCCGACTAGGGTTGTGATTCGCAAATTGTATGGTATAAAACGAGGGGAAGGGGGGTTAAGAAGAGACTGCTTAATACCGATTAGCGCTCAATGGACAAGTTTTGTAGGGGGGGACCCATGTGTCCCCCCCTGAGGGCACACACATGGGTGCGCCCCTACGTTTCGTCTGTAAATTTTTGACCGCAACTCGGTATAAGTGCGCCGATTAATCATCACCCTGGAGCTAACCACGCAGAAAATTTGATCACGGAGGAACCCCATGAAACCCATATCCCGGGCCTTGATGAGCGTCACCGAGAAGAGCGGCCTGGTGGAATTCGCCAAATTCCTGGCGGGCTACCAGATAGAAATCCTGTCCACCGGCGGCACCGCCAGGCTCCTGAGGGACCACGGGGTCCCCGTGGTGGAGGTCTCGGACTTCACCGGCTTCCCCGAGATGTTGGACGGCCGGGTCAAGACCCTGCACCCTAAGGTCCACGGCGGCATCCTGGGCCGCCGGGACCTCACGAGCCACCAGGAGCAGATGGCGGCCCACGGCATCGTCCCCATCGACCTGGTGGTGGTCAACCTCTACCAGTTCGAAAAAACCGTGGCCAGGCCCGGCTGCACCCTGGAGGACGCCATCGAGAACATCGACATCGGCGGCCCCGCGCTGCTCAGGGCCGCGGCCAAAAACTACCAGGCCGTGACCGTGGTGGTGGACCCGGCGGACTATCCCCATATCATGGCCGAAATGAAGCTGAATAAAGGCGCCACCAACCTCGCCACCCGCTTCAATCTGGCCCGCAAGGTCTTCAAGCTGACCCACGCATACGACGGGGCCATCTACCGCTACCTGGCGGACAAGGGTCCGGCCGGCTGAATGGGCCCGCCCCCCGCTGCCATCACCATGAGCCGGGGGTCAGGGGCCGGTTTATGAAGCCCTTTATGGATTATTGAGGTTGGAGCAGCAGGAAAATACGCCCAGCTCTTTTCCCCTGACCCCTGACCCCTGACCCCTAACCCCTGCTTTTCAGCGCTTCGGCCAGGTGGTAGTGCACCCCGATATCCCGGCGCAGCGCCAGGCGGTTGCCGTGCTCATCTTCCCGGGGGACCACCCTGATCTTGCCGTTGTCGAAGGCGTTGAGCAGCTTCTGGCGCAGGGGTTCGGCGGCCTGGGCCACGGTTTGCCCGGCCTTGACGGAGGCATTGGCCAGCAGGTATGCCACCCGGGAGCCGCCGGACTTGAAGGCGCCCTCGGCATAATCCATGGCGGACGGGATGACCGTGATCTTCTTTTTGTCGAAATAGTCGAAGTCCATCGCCACTACTTCGCCCTTGGTCAGGGACCAGGGGTAGCCTTTCTGCTGCTTGGGGCCGCCGGGGCCGGTCACCAGGGCGATGCACAGGGAGACCTGGCCGGACCGCACTTCCGGGACGACTTTATCCAGCGTGCCGTCGGCCATGGCCAAAACCAGCGCCCCCAGGTTGCGCAGCCGTTTCACCACGGGCTGGAACTCCGGCTCCCCCGGACGGATGTTGATCTCGCACACCCGGATGGCCGTGGGGTTAAAATTGCCGTCAAAGGAGACGAAACAGCCCGGGTAGAGGACGCAGGGGCGCAGGGCGCCCTGCTCGGCCATGAGCCGGATGAGGGGCCGGGCGATGGTTTCGTCGGCCAGCGAAAGCAGCGCGGGGGATTCCAGGGGGTGGGGCGAAATGGAGCCCATGCCGCCGGTGATGGGATTGTCCAGGCCCGGCGGCCGCGCAAACCGTTCCGGGTAGTCCATGGCGGTGGGCAGAATTTGATAATGGCCGTGCTTATCCACCAGGATGGTGAAACTGATTTCCACCCCGGACATGCGGGCCTCGATGAGCAGGGGCCAGGGGGATTTTTTCCCGCAGCCGCGGGTGTAGGCCTCCTGGTAGTCCTTCAGCAAGCCGTCGTAGACCTCTTTGACGTCCCAGGTGTTGAGCATGATCCGGGCGCCTTTGCCGCCGGCGCTGTAAGGATATTTGAGGACCGCGCCGCCGAATTCGTGGATATAGGCCAGGCAGGTCTTTAACACCGCCGGGTAATCCCGGGCCGAAACTTCCGCCCAGGCCGGGGCCACCGGGATCCCCGCCTTCTCGCAGTAGCGCTTGCCGGCGATCTTGTCGGCCTCATAGTCCACCCCGGTTTTGGCACAGCCGATGATGCGGTCCCCGAACCCGGCGTCGGTCACCCGGTCCACCAGGCCCTCGAACAGCAAGCCTTCCGGCATCACCAGGGCCACGTCCAGGGTTTCTTCCTCAAAGGCCTTAATCAAGGCGCCGGAGTAAGCGTTGGCCGAATTGTCGGGCACCCGGATGAAATCCACCGGCCAGCCCATTTTCTGGGCAAAGGGCTCCATGGCCCCGGTACCTTTGACGACGACCCCGCGATAGGCCCCGGGATAAAGCTCGCTCCGGGAGCGGCTGGTCTCCAGGGCGGCCAGCAGGGTCCTGCCGTCCGTCCCCACAAAACCGATTCTCTTCTCTGTCATAGTGCGGCTCTTAGGTAAAAGAAGGCAATTTCCCTGCATCATATATTATCTCAGGCGGGCAAATCCATTAAAATCAACCGCCGCCGCTCCGGCAATTCCCGGCGAAGGGGGCATCCGCCTGATTCTCACGGCTTCCTGTGGTATGATGGACAACGAATTACGTTCAACGAACGCTTTTTTGTAGCCGCAGGCTTTAGCCTGCGCCTGCACAGGCGAGACGCCGGTGCCACCGATGTAAAGAGCTTGGCAGACCAGAACCGGATGCGAGGAAAGCCGGTTATCTCAACGCCATCTTCATGCGCCACCCCCTGGCCCAGGGGCAGGTGAGTTTAGGGGAGGGGGTCCGGTAAACCGCGAGTGAGCCGTCTTTGTGGCCCCGGGATATTGCCAAACGGGGTTTCGTTGTTAAGTTTAAAGAAACGAGATTTAAAGTAGGCGGCAAGGAGGATGTGCGACATGACCGAGGCGCAAAAGTTGGAGCACCTGCAGAAACTGGCCACCCTGATGCGCTACTCTATTCTCACCATGACCACCCAGGCCGGCTCCGGCCACCCCACGTCGTCTTTGTCGGCCACCGAACTGATGGCCGGCCTCATGTTCGGGGGCATCTTGCGGTACGACCTGGATAACCCCGAGCACCCCAACAATGACCGGCTCATCTTTTCCAAGGGTCACGCCACCCCCCTCTTTTATACCCTGTGGGCCATGGCCGGCAAGCTGACGGCCGCGGACCTCATGACCTACCGCCACTTCGGCAGCCCCCTGGAAGGCCACCCCACCATGAGCTTTCGCTACACCGAAGCGGCCACCGGCTCCCTGGGGCAGGGCCTGGCCATCGGCTTAGGGCTCGCCCTGAACGCCAAGTACCTGGACAAGCTGCCCTACACTACTTACGTGCTCTTAGGCGACAGCGAGATGGCCGAGGGCTCCCAGTGGGAGACCATGCAGCTGGCGGCCCACTATAAGCTGGACAACCTGGTGGGCATCCTGGACGTCAACCGGCTGGGCCAGCGGGGCGAAACCATGTTCGGCCACGACCTCATGGCCTACGAGAACCGCATCGCCGCCTTTGGGTGGGAGACCATTTTAGTGGACGGCCACTCCTTCCCCGAGGTCCTGGCCGCGTTTGAGCGGGCCATGACGGTGACCGGCAAGCCTGTCATGATTATCGCTAAGACCATCAAGGGCAAAGGGGTGTCGTTTCTGGAGGACAAGAACGGCTGGCACGGCAAGACCCTGAGCCCGGCAGAGCTGGAGCAGGCCCTGCCGGAGTTGGGCCCGGTGGATAAATCGGTCCGGGGGATCGTGAGTCGGCCCGCAGACCTGAGGCCCGCCGTAGTCAAGCCCAAGCCCGCGGAGAAATTGTCTTATAAGCCGGGCGACTCCGTGGCCACCCGGAAGGCCTACGGCAACGCCTTAAAACGGCTCTATCCCCAGTTTCCCCACCTGGTGAGCCTGGATGCCGAGGTGAGCAACTCCACCTACGCCGGGATCTTCGGGGACGCCTACCCCCAGAAGTTTTTCGAAATGTACATCGCCGAGCAAAACATGGCGGGCGCGGGGCTGGGCCTGGCCACCCGGGGCAAAATCCCCTTCGTCTCCACCTTTGCGGCCTTTTTCTCCCGGGCCTTCGACCAGATCCGCATGAGCCAGTACTCCGAGCCCAACCTCAAGTTTTGCGGGTCCCACGCCGGGGTCTCCATCGGCGAAGACGGGCCGTCCCAGATGGGCCTGGAGGACCTGGCCATGTTCCGGGCGATTTTAGACAGCGTGGTGCTCTACCCCGCCGACGCCGTGGCCACGGAGCGCCTGGTGGAGGCCGCCCTGGAACACCATGGCATCGTCTATATCCGCACCACCCGCCTGGCCACTCCCATTATCTACGGCCCCGAGGAGAAATTTTATATTGGCGGCTGCAAGGTGGTGCGCCAGAGCGACCGCGACCTGGTGACGGTCATCGGCGCCGGCGTCACCCTGTTTGAAGCCCTGGCCGCCTATGCAGAATTGCAGCAAGAGGGCATCAACATCCGGGTCATCGACCTCTACAGCGTCAAGCCGGTGGACGCGGCCACCTTGCTTACGGCCGCCAAAGCCACTCGAGGCCTCATCACCGTGGAAGACCATTATCCCGCCGGCGGCATCGGTGAGGCGGTTATGGCGGCCCTGGCCCCCAACCCGGTGCGCCTCTATGCCCTGGCGGTGACTAAAAAGCCCAAAACCGGCAAACCGGCGGAACTCCTTACTTACGAAGACATCTCCCGGAGCGCCATCGTCAAGCTGGTGAAGGAGATAATCCTGAGACGCTTATAATGGAATGATTAGCGTAGGGGCGGGTTTAAAACCCGCCCCTTGTATACCACAGCATTTATCAGCAGCAGAAGGAGACCGCCATGCGAGTGGGCATCGCCGCGGATCACGGCGGCTTCGAACTGAAGGAACAACTCCGGCAGGAACTCAAGACCCTGGGCCACGAGGTGGTGGACTTCGGCGCCTACACGTACGCCCCCCAGGACGATTACCCCGATTTGGTGGCCCCCCTGGCCCGGGCGGTGGCCCAAGGCGAGGTGGAGCGAGGCCTAGCCGTTTGCGGCAGCGGCGTGGGCGCCTGCGTGGCGGCGAACAAGGTGCCGGGAGTGCGGGCGGCCCTGATCACCGACCCCTATTCCGCCCACCAGGGGGTGGAGGACGACGACATGAACATCATGTGCCTGGGAGGCCGGGTAACCGGTTATGCCCTGGCCTGGGAGTTGATTCAAACCTTCCTGAAGGCCGGCTTCAAGGGGGCGGACCGGTTCAAACGCCGCCTGGATAAAATCAAGGCCCTGGAAAAACAGGAGAGACCGGCATGAAAGAAAATATTGGGAGATAGAGGTCAGCAGAGATATTTTATGAGCAACCAGGATTGTGACATTGGCCTGATCGGCCTGGGGACCATGGGGCGCAATTTTGTCCTGAACATGGCGGACCACGG
>PEWM01000244.1:3912-5556 GCA_002779455.1 Deltaproteobacteria bacterium CG07_land_8_20_14_0_80_60_11 | reverse complement strand
GTTCGATTCCCATGCACTTCCGCCAATAACTTATTAGAATTACTGCTAAAAATAATGCCATACATATCGACAATCGTGGCGCCAGAATGGCACCGGGTCCCAAATTATATTTACATGGGTACATTATTAAGCCCAAATCACCCATTTATTCCCAAATTTTCCATACGTTAACCAGCATGTTGGGCGGAAAAAGTGAGGAACTTCCGTTGAAAGAAATCCGGCGAGGCAGCAGGCCCGGCCCGGGTAGGCGGCCGCGGCCGGGGACCCCGGTATGGGACGTCTTATCCCAAACGGGACGTCAGGTTGCCGACTTTTTTGGCCAACAAACCTCTGGCCAGTTCCCGGGCCCGGGCCAGGGTCTCCGCCAGGTCAAAGGAGAGGAGGCGCCGGTCTTGCACCACGACCCGGCCGTTCACCAGGACCGTCTGGACATCGGCCCCGGTGGCGGCGTAAACCAGGTGGGAATAAGGGTCATAGAGGGGGGTCAGGTGGGGCTGATCCAGGTCAATCACGATCAGGTCCCCTTTCAGGCCCGGGGCCAGGGCCCCCACCTCTTTTTCCAACCCCAGAACCCGGGCGCCGCCACAAGTGGCCAGCGACAGGGCCGCGGGCGCCGGCAGTACGGTGGGGTCCATGCAGTGCACCTTCTGGAGCTTGGCGGCGGTATCCATCTCCTGGATGAGATCCAGGTTGTTGTTGGAGGCGCAGCCGTCCGTCCCCAGCCCCACCGGTACCCCCCGGCGCAAGAGGTCGGCCACCGGCGCAATCCCGGAAGCCAGCTTCATGTTGGACTCCGGGCAGTGGGCCACCCCGGCCCCGCTGGCCGCCAGGAGCATGCGGTCGGCAACGCTTAACACCACCGCATGGTCCGCCAGCAGCCGGTGGTTGAGGAGTCCCAGCCGGTAAAGGTGCCCCACCGGCGTCGCCCCGTAACGCCCCTGGCAGTCCTGCACTTCCTTGAGGGTTTCAGAAAGGTGCATGATGAGGCGGGTATTATACTTTGCCGCCAACTCGCCGCACTGCTGCAATAATTCCGGGGAGCAGGTGTAGACCGCATGGGGCTGGATGGCCACCCGGATCAAGGGATGATCCTGCCAGGCGCGGCAGAGGTCTTCGCTGAACTGCAGACCTGCCGCGGGGGGGCCGTAGTTGGGCGACGGGAAGTCGTAGAGCACCTCGCCCACCACCGCCCGGATGCCGGTCTCGGCCGCGGCCCGGGCCACGTGGTCGGCAAAGAGATACATGTCGGTGAAGGTGGTGGTGCCGGAGAGCAACATCTCGGCCACCGCCAGCTTGGCGCCCCAATAGACGAAATCGCCGTTGAGGCGGCTCTCTGCGGGGAAAATGTACTCATTGAGCCATTCTTCCAGGGGCAGGTCGTCGGCCAGGCCGCGGAACAGGGCCATGGCGGCATGGGTGTGGGCATTGATGAGGCCGGGGAGGATCAGCCCCTGGGGATAATCCAGCACCTGGGCCGGGGCGTACCGCTTCCGAAGCTCCGCCGGGGGCCCCACCGCAACAATCTCGGCGCCCTTAAGGGCCACTGCCCCGGGAGAGAACACCTCGCGCTCCCGGTTCATGGTCAACACCCAGGCGCCCTGGATGATCAGGGAAACCGGTTCCAGCGCCGGACTGGTCATCTCC
>PEWM01000244.1:0-3905 GCA_002779455.1 Deltaproteobacteria bacterium CG07_land_8_20_14_0_80_60_11 | reverse complement strand
TTCATAACCTCTCTTCTTATTAGTCCCGGCCCCGGGCGCGGCCGGCCCCGCCGGCTCCCCCGGGCGCATGGCTGCCTGGAAGCGGGGGGCCGACCCCGGGGGAATTTTCAGGCGAAAGGTCCCCGGGGCCAGAGAATCACCCTTGATCCAGGGGTTGAGAGTCTTGATGACCTTGTAATACGTGCCGCTGGCCTCCGCCAGTCTTCTGACCGGCGCCTCCTGGGCCAGGGTAAGCTGGACCTCGTCATAAGCGAGGGGCGGATAGAGCTGCTCCTCAGGAATGGCGAAGCCATACCGGGCCGGGTCCTCCACGATGATCTTGGCCGCCAGGATGCGGTGGATATAGCGCTCGGTCTCCTCCGGCAGGCTCAGGTGGTAGAAGTTATTGACCCCCTGGACGGCGATGGCCTTCTGCACCCGCCCTTCCCCGGCGTTGTAGGCCGCCAGGGCCAGGGGCCAGCTGTGAAACAACCGGTGCAGGTTTTCCAGGTAGGTCAAGGCCGCGTCCGTGGCGGCCCCGAAATCCAGGCGCTCGTCCACGGCTTTATCGGACCGCAACTGGAACCGCTGGGCCGTGGGGCCCATGAACTGCCAGGGGCCCAGGGCGCCGACGCTT
The DNA here is from genome assembly GCA_002779455.1 of Deltaproteobacteria bacterium CG07_land_8_20_14_0_80_60_11. Lineage (GTDB taxonomy): Bacteria > Desulfobacterota > Desulfobaccia > Desulfobaccales > 0-14-0-80-60-11 > 0-14-0-80-60-11. The sequence continues at coordinate 3,289 of PEWM01000244.1, read as the reverse complement.
GACCGGGCCTGGGGGCGCAGGTCGCTCTCCGCCAGGACCACGTATTTCAGGTCCAGGGGGAGCCGCCGGGCCCGCAGTTTCCGCTCGATTTCCGGAAAGTAGCGGTGGGCCCGTTTCAGCCACATGGTGGTCTGAGCCCGGCTCCACACCTCGATGGTGAACTCCCGGTCCAGGGCCTCCTTGACCTCCGGTTCATTAAGGGGCACCGGCTCGCCGCAAAGGTGCATCTGGGCGGGCGCGGCGAAATAGGGAAAGCGCCCGATCTCGGAGGGGGCGGCCGAGGGCGGCGGTCCGAGGGGCAGGCCGGGACCCGCCCCTACCCCGCCGGGGAGGAACCACAGGCCGGCCAGCACAAATAGGACAATCAGCGCCATAAAGGGTAATCCTGACGGTCTCAAGAATATCGTTCGGTAAGCATTTACCCCACCGGAAGCGGTCTGTCAACCCGCCGGGGGTCAGGCGGGCGCCGAGTCCCGCCGCCGGCCATCGGCAGGACTCGCGCCGGCGCCCAGGCGGTTAAACCTGGCGGACCCCGGCGGCGATGTTCCTCCTCGTCAGCCCCCATCCGGTGGCCGGAAAAAAATCTCTTAATTCCTGGCCGATTCTCTTTTATGATGCCCCGGTAAAAAGTCAGGCGGCCATTTTTAACGCAAATGGGCCGGAATAGGCATCGGGGATGAAAAACTGGTTGATGGCGTTATGCATCGCGGTTATTTGCTCTTTGAGACGAGAAATAAACCGAGAAAAGCGGGGTTTGCTGCCCGGGCCGGTCACGGCGGCCCGGTTTCTGGCCCGGCGCACCGCAGCGGCCCGGAACAGGTTTACGCCCACCGCCTTTAAGGTGGCGCAGAAGCGTACTGATTTGAGGCCCCGGACGCGCCGGTGTTTGACCCCGGTCAGCCGGTCATAGGCCGCGACATGGTCCCTTCGATGCCGCCCCGCCTGCGGAGGAGGCATGCGCCACTTGCAAAAAAGCCCCTGCTCTCCCCCTCATTCCCTCCCCTCGATCTTCCGGACCACGGGCAGGACCCAGGGGAGCAGGGCGAAGGCGGGCCAGGCCGCCAAAAAGCTCAGAAAAAAAAAGGTGGCGTAGCCGAAATACGCCGCGCCCCAGCCCCCCAGGTAGCCGCAGAGGCGGGCGCTGAGGCCGAAGAGCATGGACAGGAAGGCGTAGTGGGAGGCGCTGAAGCGCTTGTCGCACAGACACATGAGGAAGGCCATGAAGGCGGCGGAGCCCATCTGGCCGGCCAGGCTCTCTCCCAGGGTGGCGGCGTAGATGGTATAGCGCCAGGAGCCGGGCAGCGCCGCGGCCCAGTACCCCAGGATGGAGCAGGCCTGGAGGATGCCCAGGAGCCACAGGGCCCGGCTGATGCCCCAGCGGGCGGTGATGACCCCCCCCAGAAACCCGCCCACGATGGCCGGGACTTTCCCCACGGTAATGGAGGCCACCCCGAACTGGGTGCCGGAAAAGCCCAGGTCCCGCCAGAAGGGGCTCACCATGGCCCCCAGAAAGGCGTCCCCGGCCTTGTAGGCCAGGATGAAGACAATGATGGCCCCCATGTGGGGATGGCGCATCAGGACTTGCACCGACTCTTTGATCTGGCCGAGGCCCTGGCCGGTTTGAGCCCGGGCCACTTCGGGCCGGGCCAGGTGAAAGGGGCCGAAGGCGACGACGGTGAGGGCCAGGGCGGCCATGATGACGGCCACCCCCACGAAGGTGGGACTCCAGCCTACCAGGTCGCTGGCGATCAGCACCCCGCCCCCGGCGGCAATGAGGCCCACCCGGTAGGCGCCGATGCGGATGCCGTTGGCCATGCCCAGTTCATCGGTCTCCAAGAGATCGATGGTGTAGGCGTCCACTGCCAGGTCCTGGGTGGCCGAGGCCAGGCACAGGACCCCCACCAGGACCCAAAATGCCAGGGTAACGGGGGCGTTGGCCACGTAGGCCAGGCCCAGCATACTGAGGATGACCAGAACCTGGGCCGGCACCAGCCAGGCGGCCCGGGTGCCGAAGCGGTCCGCCAGCGGGCTCCACAGGACCTTGAGGCTCCAGGCCAGGCCCAGGAGGCTCAGGATGCCAATCTGCTCCAGAGGCACCCCCCGGCTGCGGAGGAAGTAGGACAGGGTGGTGTAGACGAACCCGAAGGGGACCCCCTCGGCAAAATAGAGGACGAATACCACCAGAAATTTCAGGGACCGGGACAGGTTGGCCGGGGGCTTGGCGGGCATGGTTTAAAAGAAAGGGGAAAAGGCGAAAAGGCGAAAAGGCGAAAAGGGAGGTGAAAATATCATAAATTCACGTATCCTTGACCCCTGCCGGGCTGGGGTGGTCGGCGTCTGAGTTATGGAATAAACATCCTTGAGGTGGTTTCTGGCCTTTTCGCCCCAGATTTCTTATGCCTCGCCGAGACTCTGGGCGATGGTCTCCGCCACCTGGAGCAGGGACGGCACCGCCTCATACGGCGGGAGCCCCTTCAGGTCGGCTTCAATGATCTTATCATCGAAGGGGATGAACCCCAGGATGGTAAAATCCGGCAAATTCTTTCTGAGGAACTCCTCGTCGGAGGCGCTCCGGATCTTGCTGCCCACGATGGCGATCTTCTTGAGACCCAGGTCGCCGGCCAAATCTCTGACGTGCATGGCGGTTTCGAGGCTGCGGCGTCCCGGTTCCACCACGATGATCAGGCGGTCCACCCCCTGGGCCGTAGCCCGGCCCAGGTGTTCGATGCCCGCCTCCATGTCCATAACCACCACCTCATCCCGGAGCAGCACCATGTGGGTCACCAGGGTGCGCAGCAGCACGCTCTCGGGGCAGACGCAGCCGCCGCCGCCCTTCTTGACGCCACCCATGACGATGAGCTTGATGCCGTCGATCTGCCGGGCATATTTCTCGGGGATGTCATCCACCTTGGGGTTAAACTTAAAAAAGCCCCCCATGGACCCGGGCTGGGACTCGGTGCGCTCGGCGATCATCTCCTTCATCTGGCTCAAGGGGGTTAAGTTCTCCGGGTCGGAAACCCCCAGGGCCAGGGCCAGGTTGGCGTCGGGGTCGGCGTCTACCGCCAGCACTTTCTTTCCCTGGTTCCGGTAATAATTGATTAAAAGGGCCGCCAGGGTGGTTTTCCCCACCCCGCCTTTGCCGCTGATGGCGATTTTCATCGGGTTACTCCTGATAAGGGTTTCTAAACTTCTGCTTAATTATTATAGAAAATTTGCCCCCCGGGCGGTAGGGCAATCTGGCCTCATACCAGGTTGCGCTCATAGAAGTAAGAAAAGCTCACGGTCTGTA
>PEWM01000173.1:5873-18281 GCA_002779455.1 Deltaproteobacteria bacterium CG07_land_8_20_14_0_80_60_11 | reverse complement strand
CCGGTAAGGTTCAGTTTGAGACCGTCATCGCCTGGCTCCCCACCCTGGGTAATCAGCCCCTGGCCTCCAGCCCGCTGATCGGCAACCCGCCGGATTCCCCCGCCCCGCCGGCCCTGGCCCCCTGGAAGATCACCGTCCTGCCCTTGCCGGACCCGGTGGAGCTCGAATTCCTCTGCGCCGGCATGGGGAAAGACCTCCTGGCCCCGGGGGTGATTGTCGGCAAGGATTTGCGGTTCTGGATGACGGCGGTGCGCGCCGCCGGGGCCCTGGTGGCCAGGCAGCAGTTTCTCCCCGGGCTGCGGCGCCTGAATGGGGCCTATTACGCCCGTTGGCAACCGGTATTTTCAGGACCGGACGTTGGCCTGCCGTCCAGGCTGGCCCAGGCCATGCCCCAGGTGTGCCGGGCCTTGACCCGGGACGCCGCGTCCCCGCCCACCGCGCCGGCGGCGGCCGTGCTGTCCGCCTTCATTGACCAGATGGTGGATCAGCTGGTCCGGGGGATGCCGGCGGCCGCCCCGGAAGTCGCCAAGCCCCGACGTGGCCGCCCTCCGAAGCCCAAATCCGCCACCCGATTCGACAGCCTCCACGACCAGTGGTTGTTTGCCTTGCAGTCGGCCGATGGCGTGATGGCGGGCACCAGTGCGGAACTGGCCCAACTGGCGGCTCAGATTGACAACTGGCAGCGCCCCATCGCGGTCACGACCACCACCCCTTTCCGGCTCTGCTTCCGCCTGGAGGAGCCGGACAACGACGAGGCGGATGGCGGTGAGACAGGCCCCGGGAGCGCCCCGTGGCAGGTGCGCTACCTCCTCCAGGCGGTGGATGACCCGAGCCTGCTCATCCCCACGGCCGACGCCTGGAACGCCAAGGGCCGCACCGCCTCGGTGCTCCAACGGGGCCGGTTCGATGCCCGGGAATATCTGCTGTTTTCCCTGGGCCAGAGTGCGCGCCTCTGCCCCCATATTGAGTTGAGCCTGAAAACCTCCACCCCCGCCGGTTACCAGCTGGACACCCACGGCGCCTTCGACTTTCTGACGGAAAAGGCCATGCTCCTGGAACAGGCCGGTTTCGGCGTGATGCTCCCGGCCTGGTGGAGCCGCCTGGGCGCCAAGCTCAGGCCGGCCGCCCGGGTTCACGTCAAGGCCCCCAAGATGCAGGGGGGCTCCGGCCTGAACCTGGACCAGATTATCCGCTTCGATTGGCAACTGGCCCTGGGGGATGAGGCCCTGTCCCTGGCCGAGCTCCAGGAACTGGTTAAGCTCAAATCTCCCCTGGTGAAGGTGCGGGGCCAATGGGTCCAGTTGAATGCCGAGGAGATCCGGACCGCCCTGGATTTCTGGAAGAAAAAGGCCGCGGGCCAAACTACGGTCAGGGAAATCATCCGGATGTCCCTGGGCGGGGCGCCGACGCCGGCGGCGATGAGCTTTACGGGAATCACCGCCGAGGGCTGGATCGGCGAGCTCCTGGCGCACCTTAACGGCCAGGCGGCCTTTGCCGAACTGCCGCCCCCCGAGGCCTTTGGCGGCACGCTCCGCCCTTATCAAGTGCGCGGCTATTCCTGGTTATGCTTCTTGAGACAATGGGGCCTGGGGGCCTGTCTGGCCGATGATATGGGGTTGGGCAAGACCGTCCAGACCCTGGCCCTCATCGCCCGGGATTGGCAGTTAAACCACCAGCCGCCGGTCTTACTGGTCTGCCCCACCTCGGTGGTGGGCAACTGGCAGAAAGAGGCGGCCCGCTTTACCCCGCAGCTGCCGGTCATGGTCCATCACGGCGTCACCCGGGCCCGGGGAAAATCTCTGGCCAAAAAAGCCCAGCAGCACGCGATGGTCATCTCCAGTTATGCCCTGCTCCATCGGGATTTCGAGATTCTCAAGGATATTCCCTGGTCCGGGGTCATCCTGGACGAAGCCCAGAACATCAAAAACCCGGAGACCAAACAGGCGAAGGCGGCCCGCGCCCTGAAGGCGGGTTACCGCCTGGCCCTCACCGGCACGCCGGTGGAGAACAACGTCGGCGACCTGTGGTCCATCATGGAATTTCTCAATGCCGGTTTTCTGGGTACCCAGGGCGAATTCAAGCGCCGGTTTTTCATCCCCATCCAGGCCAACCGGGAGGTGGAGGCGGCCCAGCAGCTGCAACGCCTGACCGGGCCCTTTATCCTGCGGCGGCTCAAGACCGACCCCAAGGTCATCACCGACCTCCCCGAAAAAAATGAGATGAAGGTTTTCTGCACCCTGACCAAAGAGCAGGCCTCCCTCTACGCCGCGGTGGTGGAAGAGGCCGCCCGGGCGCTGGAAGGGGCGGATGGCATTCAGCGCAAGGGGGTGATCCTGGGGACCCTGTCCAAGCTCAAGCAGGTGTGCAACCACCCGGCCCAGTTTCTGGGGGACAACTCACCCATTCCGGGACGCTCGGGCAAACTGGCGCGGTTGACGGAAATGCTGGCCGAAATTCTGGAAGTCGGGGACCGGGCGCTGATTTTCAGCCAATTCGCCGAAATGGGCAAAATCCTGCGCCGGCACCTCCAAGACACGTTTGGCCGGGAAGTGCTCTTCTTGCACGGCGGGGTGCCCAAGAAGCGGCGCGATGAGATGGTGGACCGCTTTCAGTCCGGCGCGGCGCATTTGCCCATTTTTCTCCTGTCCCTCAAGGCCGGGGGCACCGGCTTGAACCTGACGGGGGCCAATCATGTCTTTCACTTCGACCGCTGGTGGAACCCGGCGGTGGAGAACCAGGCCACCGACCGGGCCTTTCGCATCGGCCAGACCAAAAATGTCCAGGTCCACAAATTCCTGTGCCTGGGCACCCTGGAGGAGAAAATCGACGAAATGATCCAACGCAAGCAGGAGGTGGCGGAAAACGTGGTGGGGACCGGCGAGGGCTGGTTGACGGAATTGTCCACCGCCGCCTTGAAGGAACTCATGGCCCTGCGGCGGGAAGCCCTGGGAGATTGAGATGGCGTGATTAGTGCGAACAACCTGTGGGCAAATCCTTCCCGGGTGGGAAGTTTAGAGGAATACCTTATAATCCGTCTTTAGGACTTTGGCCAAACGCTTTGCCATATTTTTGCCGATAGGGCGTTTACCGTTTTCCATCTCGGAGAGATTGCTGCGCTTGACCCCCAGCAGGTGAGCGAGTTGCTCCTGGGTCAGACCTTCACGCAACCGTAAGCCGCGGATGGCGCTGCCCTGATGAAGATCCTGGAACACCTCTTCCAGGGGAAGGGATTTGTCTTCATTACCCAGGATAGCGGTCACGGCTTCTTGGATTTTAGCGATTTTTTCTGCTGGCAACCGGTGGCGCCGACAGATTTCAGCAAAGTCTTGAGTAATCTGCTCCTTCATGGGGTCCAACATAGGTCACCTCCAGGGAGTGCTCTCCAGTCGCTATCCATACGGCCACATAAGTGGGGTGGCCCTGTTTGATATGGCAGTGGTGACAATCTTCAGTCCCTTGGATTTTGCCGTAATGAGGCCAACGCCGTTGCACCGGACCGGTGGCGCGCAGTTCCATGGCCAGGGCCTTGAAGCGCTCTTGAATATTCACCGGCAGTTTCTGGAGATTTTTTACTGCCATTTTGGACACGCGCACCTGCCATCTCATACCGGATAAAGGTATCATTTTTTGAGACGTAAAGCAAGCATCGCGGGGGAACTGATTGCGGGATTGCGGAGAGCTTAAGAAGTTTGCAGCCCCCAAAGGGGAGAGGGTTATGGCGAACGGCCAAGCCTTTACCGTGGTGAATGCTCCTCAGCTAAAGCTGAGGGCTTATAGAAGGCCGGATGAATCCGGCTTCAAGCCCTGCATCCTCAGGGGAAAAAGCGCTTAAAAGCCACTTCGCCTCAAGGCGAGAGTTTTTAATCCTGGCAAGGTGGGCAATAAATCAGGGGATATTGCTCCGGATGTTTCAGTGCCTCAATTTCAATATCCGCATCTAAATCCGGCCAGTGCAATTGTGTGGGAGATAAGCGGACCATATGAAAAAGTTGGCTAATCTTGGCATCCTTAAACACTGGATAATCTGCGAACGGAATGAAGTATTCCCGGTCATCCACGAGGACCCAAAAGCCGGGGGGCTCAATATTGGTGACCTCATAATTCGAAGTGCCTATCCCAGGCTGACTTAAACTCATCTTCGTGCTCCTTTATGATTTCCTCAATCCGGCGCAAAGCACCGGTTGACAGGTTGTGATGGAAAGCCAGGGCCAGAATCGGTTCAAGCCAAAATTTGGCGCTGCCCTCAGGACAGGCAACATGGATATGACGGCGGCGTTCCTCCCGGCTGTTAAAGAAAAAGCGATATGGGCCGATTCTCATTATAGTGGGCGACATAGGCCAATCAATCCTGATCCCCTAACATTTTTTAGATGACGGTATGTTATCATATTTAAGACTCTGAGGGATAATATGGGCCGATGGGACTATTACCGATATTTTCCGCCCTCCACCCCCAAGGCCGCCAAGGGCGGCATCAAGGCCCAATCCAAGCGGGGCGCCTTCGGGGCCAGCTGGTGGGCCAAACGGTGGATTGCGGTGCTGGAGAGCTTCCCCATCGGCGCCCGGTTGGACCGGGGTCGCTCCTATGCCCGCCGCGGCCAGGTGTTGGACCTGGAGATAGAGAAAGGCGCCGTCAGCGCCAAGGTTCAGGGGTCCCGGCGCACCCCCTACCGGGTGGAGATCGGCATCCAACCCCTGCCCCGGGCCACGTGGCGCCAGGTAATGAAAACGTTGTCGGCCCAATTCGGTTATGCGGCCCAGCTGCTGGCCGGGGAGATGCCCCAGGACATCGAGGCGGCCTTTGAGAGCGCCGGGGCCTCCCTGTTCCCGGCCCGGCACCAGGACCTCAAGACCCAGTGCTCCTGTCCGGATTGGTCCAACCCCTGCAAACACGTGGCCGCGGTATTTTATCTCCTGGGGGAAGAATTTCATCGCGACCCGTTTCTGATCTTCAAACTCCGGGGCTTGGATCGGGCGGAATTGATGGATTTCTTGGGCGGCAACCGGGCCGGGCGCCAGGTCGGCCCGGCCGCCGGCCATGATAAAACCGGATTGCCGGCCCCGGAACCCCTGACGGCGGCGGCCGGCGCCTTCTGGGAGGGGGCGGAGCTGCCTCTAGACCTGTTGGGCGAGGTGCGGGTGCCGCCGGTTGCCGCCGCCCTGCCCAAAAGGTTGGGGAGTTTCCCCTTGTGGCGCGGCTCGACCTTCTTTTTGGAGGCCCTGGAGCCTTTTTATACCAAGGCGGCCGCAACCGGCCTCGACGTCTTCCTCGGGGAACTCAATTTAAAAGAAGATGTGGGTAAGGAGAGTTCTTAAAACCCTTTGAAGGCGAAGCTGCGGGTGGACGCTGATGGGAAGCCCAGCCCGCTCGCCGTTGGAGATGCGAAACCCGGCCAAGGGCATGCCCTTATACCGTTTTATCCTCTCCGTTTGCGACCTTTAGAGAGTAACGCTTCCAGGTCACGCAAAATTTCCGGCATCGAGAGAGCCTCGGAAAACTCCTGAACCCAACGCCGCACCCGCCTGAGATTGAGCCGTGGCTGGGCCGCAAGGATAGCCTCGATGTCGGCCAGGTCCTGGGGACGGTGGGCCACAGCTTTTAAGATGATCAAATCCTCCGGACGCGGCAGGGGGACCCGGACCCCGCCCACCTCAACCCATACGGCCCGGGCGACGGTCTCTCGCTCGAAAGGCAGGGAACCGAAAACGACATCGGCGTCCAGGCCGCTCGGTTCGTGGCGCACTAAAAGGACGCGACTCTGCTGGGCGAAGGCCAGGCTATCGCTCTGTCGGGGGACGAATCCATATTCTGCCCCTGTGGCCAAAAACCCGGCCCAGCGACCTTCATCCACCACCACCAACACATCCACATCCCGGGTCATCCGGGGACGGCCCAAGAGAGAGGCAGCCAGGCCGCCGATCACCACTCCCGCGACCTCTTCGGCCTTTAACCAGGCGATCAGGTCGGCAAGAACCGCCAATAAGGGCGCCAAGACTTTGATTTCAGACATAAAAAATCCGGCGAAGCCTGGCCCAGCGCTCCCAAACCTCACCATCTTCTGCCGTTAAATCAGTCCAGCCCAGTTGCCTGGCCGACGCGAGCAGCGCCTCCAACTGGCGAAATTTTTGAGCCACCGGCGTAGTGGCCAGTTCCTGGATTTCGGCGGCATTGACCGCGTCCCACCTCTGTTTAAAGGCACGGGCCTCATGCTTGGTCAGGTGGCGGAAGGAGCCTTGCTCCAGAGAGGTCGCCATTTCCAGGAGACGCTGCAGTAGAACCGGTTGGGGCCGCCGCCGGTCATTTTCCCAATGCTTGACCGCGCTGCAAGTAACTCCAAACTCTCGGGCGAACTGCGCTTGGGTAAGCCCCAGGAGCTGGCGCACACCTTTGACTAAGGCAGAGATGTCGGCTATCATCGCTTTATCCAGATTGTTTAGTATAGTATTATTATATATCATGAAAACTCATCTCTTCTGCCAAAATTCCCCTGATCTTCGACGCTTCCCTAGGAGCGCCAAAGCCAACCCCCTTAGCGCCGGGGAATTGGATGCCCCCTCTGTGTCAATGTAGATGAGTCACCCCGCCTAGGGTAAATTAGTGTAGGGCGGGGAGGGACATCAGGACCTGGCAGTCCGGGTGAGGACCTTGGAGCAGGAGATGGCAGACTTGAAAAACTGGTTCGCAGCTTAAGGACGAGAGCAAAAAGCCTTCAGTCGCCGGTATTCAGTCCTTCCCTAAGAGCCTACCATTTCTTCATCTGTTTGAGCGTCAAACCGGCCCAAATCGGTACGGCTTTGCGCCCATTTGGCCTTAAGCTCTGCGGCTGTATATCTCTTGATATTTTTGTCTTTCTTCATGGCGCGCCCTCCGAAAGGAAATAATCCTGATAGCCTCGCTTCGGGTGGGGTAATGCGGGATATCGCCGGGCACGGAGTCCCGCCCCACCGGACTTTTCATGATTTATGGGGGAGCCAGCGGTCCATGAATTTTAGGTTAAAAGGTTCTTGACTTTTTGAAACTGAGCCAGTTTGCCTTCGGCCTCGGACCATCTCTCGACTTCTTTAAGATCGACTAGATTATCTTTGACAACCATGACGGCCTGTTCCAAACTCTGCCGGTCGCCCCAGTGATAATAGGCAGCCAACCTATCTTTAACACAATCAGTTGGCGAGATTATTCTCAGGACTCCAGTCGAAAAATGCAGCAAGACCGTTTCTTTCACCGGCTCGCGCCCTACGGCGAGGGGACCAGTGGGAAACTCCAAGAAGAAGCCGGTTTCTGGGTGCTTGAAGTACCGCCTTTCCTCAAAGAAGCCCAATTTGCTAAGAAGGTTTTTTAATTTTCTTCTTGAGATAATCCCGTATTCGATAAAATCCAGGTCTTGTGAAATATATTTATTCTGACTGTAGATGGTGACGCAGGCGCCTCCCGAGAGAACCACCTCAATGCCATGCTCTTTGAGATAGCTGTATACCAAGGCCGCTAATTCCCCGGCGGACATCTCGCCAATCGCTTTCATAGAGGCTTACCGCTTCTTCTAGGTCTGCGCCGATTCATCAGAAGCCGTTCCCTATAATCCGGGGGATAAAAATCCAGGGCCTTGGCCAGCAGAGCTTCTATCTCCGGTTTAAAAGGATACCGGGGGTTTAGGCAGTACAGGCGTGTCCGACCCGCTAACCGACTGTATAGAACTCCATTGATTTCCAGCTTGATTAACTGTCTCTGGATGGGCGCCAGATCAGTCTTAAAGAACCTGGCTATCTCCCGGGGATATCCCTCTTTTCTTGCAAAGAGGAAGAGGAGAACCCTCTCGCTGCTTGTCGATCCAAGGATGGGCTCTAACATATTGACCTCTTTTTGATATCATAATACCTCATTTATATATCATTAAACCGCATGGTGCAATGATCTAAAACGCAAGTTCGAATGGGTTAATTAACCCTTGGTAGGAATCTCCGGCCTTCAGGCCGGGGAGGATGTCAAATTCCTTGGGGATCATAGTGCTTTTCCTATCTCTGCGCCCTCAGCGTCTCTGCGGTAAATCATTTTTTCACCGCAGAGGCGCAGAGAACGCGGAGAGCGTTATATTTAATAATTTCAGCTGTTGTTGATAATTCAGCAAGTCATTCCCACATTTATTCCCACATTAATGTGGTATTACCTCTTTTGTTCCAGGCGACGCCATTTGGCGTCCCGTCCCTTGCCCAGGCTCTCCAACCTGCCTTCTTCCCGCCAGCGGTTCATGACCAGGCGGATGGTATCGCGGCTGACATTGGGGCAAAGGCGTTCCACGTCGGCGATGCCGAAAGCGCCCACCAGGTTTTGCAGGGCATATTCCACCAGGGCGGTCTTGGAGCCGCGCGGCGGCTGCTGACGATTCGCCCGCGCCTCAAATTCACGGTAGGCTATTCGCCAGACGGAAAGCAGGTAATTGAACCAGGGTAGAATATCATGCCGGTTCTCGTGCCAGCCGGCGGAACTCGTTTTCAAGATTTCATAATAATCTTCCTTGGTCTGTTCCACGATGCGCTCATGGCTGATGTAGCGCCCGACTTCGTAACCATGATGGTAAGAAGAGAGTAAGGTGAGAAGCCGGGAAACGCGGCCGTTTCCGTCCCGAAAGGGGTGAATGCAGAGGAAATCCAGGATCAAGCAGGCGGACGCCAGCAGCGGCGTGACCTGCAACTGGTCAATGGCATGGCGATATCCCAGACAAAGTTCAACCATGGCCTCGGGAACCAGCTCCGGGGCGAGCGGTCGGAAGCGCACCTCGCGGCGGCCATCGGGAAAAATCTCGATGATGTCGTTGGGGGTGGTCTTCCACTGTCCGGCATCGCCGCTGGTGCCTCCCTGGGCGAGGGCGTGAAGACGCAAACAGGTTTCCGGAGTGATGGGAATCTTGCGGTAATCGGTATGTATCCAGTTCAGCGCCAGCCGATAGCCGACGATCTCTTCCTCCGAACGGTCGCGAGGCCGGGTCTTACCCATGACCAGGGGACGCAGCCGGCTTTTTTCGACCGTCACACCCTCGATGCGATTGGACGATTCGGCGCTCTCGATCAACGCCATTTCCCTGAGCGTCTTCAGAATCTGGGGGAACTGATTTTCGAAAAGCTGCTGGCGCCCCTTGCTTTCGGCCAAGGTTTCCAGCAACCACACAGTGGAAAGGGGCAGTCGGGTGTCTTGAAGCCGGGTTCCCTGGAAAGTCATCATTTTCTGGGTACTCCAAAAGAATCTTGATCCTCTCGCACCATCATCGGCCTTGTCATGGCGTTCACTTCCAGCCAGTAGTGGGCCACCTTGGTCACCTCGCGCCAGGTTCTTCTCGTGGACGTCGCAGACCTGGCGGCCCTGGGCCTTCTCGTACTCAATCATCACCCGCATTGCCGTGGCCTCCGTCTCCGGGTTTGGCCTCATGCCGCGGACGTCAAGGGCCTCGCGTTCTGGGTGTGGCAGGACAAGGGTACTTATAAAGGAAGATTGAAAGCCGCCCCGGCGCCCTCGGTATTTCCTCCCCGGTACATCTCTTTGCTGTCGTCGCCTCTCACCTCGGCTCCGGTCGTAGGTCGCCTCCCTGTTTCTTGCTGGCCTGGCCGAGTGTCGGCAGCCCTTTAATGGTTTCCCAGGATTTAGCTTCGGCCAGGCGCAGTTCGTAAATTTTCTGGAGGTTTAGCCAGAACTCCGGGCTCGTTCCGAAAAAATGCCCCAGGCGCAAGGCCGTATCGCCGGTTATGGCGCGCCGGCCGTTTAGAATCTGCGTGATGCGGTTCGTGGGCACCTTAAGCTGGCGCGCCAACTCAGCCGCGCTCATCTCCAGCGCTTCGAGCTGTTCGGCGAGATGCTCGCCGGGATGGATAGCACTGCGTCCCATAATTCACCTCAAGGGTAATCGACGATCTCAACCTTGACCGGCCCAGGAGACCATTGGGGCCACTCGAAGCAAATCCGCCATGGGTCATTGATACGGATGCGGTATTGACCCTGGCGGGCGCCCTTGAGCGCTTTGAGTCGGTTGCCAGGCAAGTCCAGGTCGACAAGCGAAATGGCCGCCTCCAACTGGTCGAGCTTCATTTCCACCTGGCGCTCGAATCCGGCGAAGGCCTTTCCCCGCTTTCCTGCAGCAAACTCGCGGGTCTGCTTGGCTCGGAGGCTAACGATCATGTTTTATACTACGTTTCTTTATCCGTTACGTCAAGCATAATACTCTGGTTCCCTGACCTCCGGCAATCGCCTCCGGGCGTCTGCAGCTATTTGAGCGTCTCTCAGGATTCCGCTTTGGGAAGATTTTTGCAAGAAGCACAGGCGTGATTATAAGATGTTACAAATCAGCCATGGCCCTCAGCAAGCCAGGCTAATCAGACGCAGGCTGGACGAATTAAAAGCGGCCACCATCCTGGATGAGATCAGAACCCTCCCTCAGCCCCGTTGCCATGAACTGACGGGGGACCGTTCCGGTCAACTTTCGGTAGATTTGAACCATCCTTACCGACTTTTGTTCAGACCGTATAACAACCCGATCCCCTTAAAACCGGACGGTGGCCTCGATTGGACGAAGGTCACCCAAATCGAAATTTTGGGAGTGGAGGACACCCATGATTAGTGAAATCCAGAACCAGTATAGGCCTGATTTTGTCTCTGCCCCTGGCGAAACCCTTCAGGAGACCCTGGAGGCCGTCGGCATGTCTCAGGCCGAATTGGCTGAGAGGACAGGCAGGCCCAAGAAGACCATCAATGAGATTATCAAGGGGAAGGCCGCCATTTCCCCGGAAACTGCTTTGCAGTTGGAGAGAGTCTTAGGGGTGCCGGCGTCCTTTTGGAACAGCCGGGAGCGTCATTATCGGGAGGACCTGGCCCGGGTGGCGGAACAGGAAAGGCTCAAGGAGCAGGTTGCCTGGCTGGCGAAATTGCCGATTACTGCCATGACCAGGATGGGCTGGATCAAAAAGGTTAAGGATAAGGTCCAGCAGTTGCTTGAAGTCTTAAACTTTTTCGGGGTGGCTTCTCCACAAGAATTGCAGAACTTTTGGAATCGCCGAGTCGTTAATTTTCGTATGTCCCCAAGTCTCGGAGGGAATCCGTGGGCGGCTTGGGCATGGCTCCGCAAAGGCGAAATGGAGGCCAAGAAAGTCAAATGCCCTCCGTATGACCCCAAAACCTTCAGGAATATGCTCTCTCAAATACGTTCTCTTACCGTTGCAGATCCAGAAATTTTTCACCCGCGCATGGTCTCATTATGCGCTGCTTCCGGCGTGGCCCTGGTTTTTGTCCCCGAGATTCCCGGCATCCGGGTAAGCGGCGCCGCCAGGTGGTTAACTCCGGTAAAAGCCATGATCCAGCTAAACTTGAGATATAAAACCGACGATCATCTCTGGTTTACTTTCTTTCATGAGGCCGGGCATATTCTCAAACACGACAAGCGCCTGACTTTTATAGAGGAACTGGAAGGACTGCGCCCTCCCCCAGCGCGCTCCCCGGATGGTTTGGAAGATCAGGCCAACCGCTTTGCGGCAAATTTTCTCATCCCGGCCGAGAAGTATCATAAGCTGCTGCGCCGGAAGACCTTCAGCAAAGAGGCCATCAAGCAGTTTGCCGATGAGACGGGAATCGCCCCCGGGATTGTGGTGGGAAGGCTCCAATACGATGGACGCCTGCCTTACAGTCACTGCAATGATCTAAAACGCAAGTTCGAATGGGTTAATTAACCCAGGAATCTCCGGCCTTCCCCGGTGAGGATGTCAACGTTTGATCTGCCGGAGCCTATGAAAACAACAGCGGCTAGAATACATGTATCTTATAGGATACCAAAGCCACTGACCGCTGACCCCTGGACAGGCCCCTGGCTATCACAGGATAGAGGCTGACGACGCAAAATCTAGGCGTTTGAAGGAGTAGCGCGCAACCGCAGACCAAGCGCCCGCACAACCTTAAGTACTGTAGCAAATTCTGGGTTGCCTTCGGGCGACAACGCTTTATAAAGGCTCTCGCGCCCGAGACCTGTTTCTTGGGCGATTTGCGCCATCCCCTTGGCGCGAGCGATATCCCCCAATGCGGCTGCCACCAGCGCCGGGTCGCCTTCTTCCAGGGCAGCCTCCAAATAGGCGGCCATGTCCTCCTCGGTTTCCAGATGTTCCGCCACGTCCCAAGGTTTCGTTTGAATCTTTGTCATAAAACAGTCTCCTATAATACTTGCGCCAGTTCCAGCGCGGTCTTGATGTCCTGGTCTTGAGTGTGCTTGTCGCCGCCGGCGAGCAGGATCACTATCGTCTGCTGGCGTTCACAGCACGAAGCGGAACCGGGGAAGGAAGGCGAGGATTCCCAACCTGGAGCGATTGTTCAGCGCCGGCTCTCAGGGGCTTTCAACTCCGGTGGGGTCACGATTCTCATGTTGTTATAGGTCTTAAGGCCAG
>PEWM01000173.1:5600-5860 GCA_002779455.1 Deltaproteobacteria bacterium CG07_land_8_20_14_0_80_60_11 | reverse complement strand
CCCAGAAATGAGGTAATCGGTCTGGCCGGCCACGGCGCATTCCAGGATGCGGTTATCAGGGGAATAACTGATGACGGCAATGGTTTCCGGGGGATTGATGACGTGTGCACCGCCGCGGAAGTCGTTTAGGACCTCCTGGATCATCTCTATTTGCCAGCCAAATTTTTGGATCAGCACCTTTTCGATTTCGTTGATGATGAACGGGGAGGTGGTATTGCGGATTCGGTTTCTTCTATCCAACTTTAGGACGGCTTTGGGGT
>PEWM01000173.1:1657-5535 GCA_002779455.1 Deltaproteobacteria bacterium CG07_land_8_20_14_0_80_60_11 | reverse complement strand
CTCAGCGCGGTATTCGTCCACTAGGCGTTCCACGTCCCCTTCAACCAGACCCTGCTCTTGGGCTTTCAGGCGCCCATAGCGGTAAATTCGTTCCCACTTCTTATCTTCGATATACCGGCGAATGGCCTCCCGGAAAAATTCACTGCGACTACGCTTTTCTGCTTTGGCCAGCTTTTCGGCTTCTTCCAGAAGTTCGGGGAGCAGGGAAATGGTGACAAGGTTGGTGTTTCTCACCGGGGCACCTCTCGGACAATATTCGGTGTTACTTTGCAGGCTGGCGGACCTCGATCCACTCCAGCAGTTCCACTTCCGGCACATCGATGCCAGCCCTTCTCCCGACGGCCAATTCGTCCGCCACCGCCGACGGGATGATGACTTTTCCGGCCAGAGCCGGCAAGAGGTGCAGCAACCCCAATTGGTGCAGATACTGGAGGGGTGAAGTGTTGCAGACGACTTCAGGCAAGGGGGGTCTCCCGCAGCAGCTCCTCTTCGGTCATCTTGAAGGTGTCCACTCCATAATCGGCCAGGCGGGAGAGAAACACCACCCGGGGCACCCCGGCCAAACGGGCCGCCGCGCCGGAAGACATGCGCCCCAATTCAAAAAGCTTCATCGCCGCGGCCATGCGGAGTTCCGCGGCCAGGGCTTCGGGGGGAAGGTTGAGGGCCAACAGGCTTTCTTCCGGAACCTCAAAAGCAATGCGATTCATAACGACTCCTGGGAGGAAAGGTCTCTCCCCAACCCCAAGCGGGACCGCGTGCCCACCATCGACTATTTCACGAACATTTATTGGCAATTTTACCACTTTTGAGATTAATTTGCCACGCCGGGTTTTTCCCTTTCTCCCGAGGGACGACACAGCTGGGGCTGCAGAAACCCCGATTTCAAGAAGTGCAGGGAAATGGTGCGGTTTTCTTCCTCCTCTCAGACGGGGCATGGAACCATGAATTTCAGGCTCAATCCGTCGCTTTGCCGCCGTTCCGAATCAAGGCCGCCTCCTCCTGTTGAATTTTGAGGCCCGCGGCCTGGCCAGTGAAGTCCCACTGGATAGCGTCCCGGATTGAAGACTTCCCGGCTTCGTTTCCCCCGATGATTACATTAATGAGCGCTTGGAGGTGGGGTTTGAACCCGCACGGGGTGGGGGCTCGCAACAAAATGGGGCCCCATGGAGGGGACCCAATTGCCATCCAGGTACTCAAGCATATTGCATCGGTTTTTACGGTAATAAGGCCCTTCCGATGAAGTCATTCACAGAGGGGCACTTGGGGAAACGATTTTTTGATTTTCGACCCCGGAAATTTATTCCCGGATCCACCCCATAAGGGTGGTCAAAATGCCCTGTTTTGGGAGCCGATGGCCAGGTGAAGGGGAAGTTATAAGGGGGCTGCTTCGATAATCTCGACAATCCGCCGGGCCGCCTGGCCATCGCCGTAGGGGTTCCGGGCCTGGGCCATGGTCTCATAGCTCGCCGGGTTTTCGAAAAGTTCCCTGATCTCCTGAAAAATCCTGGCCCGGTCCGTCCCGACGAGTTTCACCGTCTTAGCCCAGACCCCTTCCGGGCGCTCGGTGACGTCTCGCATGACCAGCACCGGCTTGCCCAGGGCCGGGGCCTCTTCCTGGATTCCCCCGGAATCGGTTAAGACCAGGTAGCTTTGGCTCAACAAGTATACAAAGGGGGCGTATTCCAGGGGCGGCAACAGGGCCAGGCAGCCTCCCGACCCGGTTCCGGCCGCGTTACTGACGGGGAAGAGAATCTCGTTTACCGGGCGCTGCACGTGGGGATTGTGGTGGACCGGGTAGACCACCAGGACATCGGGAAAGGCCTCCACCACATCCCGCAGGGCCCAGCAAATGTTTTCAAAGCCGGTGCCAAAATTTTCCCGGCGATGTCCGGTAACCAGAATCAGGCGTTTACCGGCTAATGACAACCGGTGTTCCCGGGCAAAATACTTTTCCCAGTGCCCCTTTTCTTGATTAACCCGGTCGGCAATGATCTTAAGGGCATCGATCACGGTATTGCCGGTGACCCAGATGCGCTCGGGGTCCACCCCCTCCGCCAGCAGGTTGTCCCGGGCCCAGGGAGTGGGGGCGAAGTGGTAGTCGGTCAAGACCCCCGTCAGGTGCCGGTTGATTTCCTCGGGGAACGGCCGGTGTTTATCCCGGGTGCGGAGCCCGGCTTCCACGTGGCCCACGGGAATTTTCAGGTAAAAGGCCGCCAGGGCCGCCACCAAGGTGGTGGTGGTGTCGCCGTGCACCAGCACCAGGTCCGGTTGTTCCTGGCACAGCACCTCTTTTCAACCAAGCAAAGCCCGGCTGGTGATGTCAAACAGGTCCTGGTCAGGCGACATGATATCCAGATCGAAGTCCGGCTGGATGGCAAAAATATCCAGAACCTGGTCCAACATCTCCCGGTGCTGGGCCGTCACCGCCACCTTGGTCTGAAAGGCTGCCGCCTCCTTCAGGCGCAAAACCACCGGGGCCATCTTGATGGCCTCGGGGCGAGTGCCGAAGATGATCATGATTTTTTTCGAGGTCATCAGATAACTATTGGCAATCGCTTAACCGAGCCTGGCTTGCACCCACCAAGACCCGCTCTTTTATAACCCGCTCCATTCGGCGGCGGTTATTTTTCGCTTTATGACAGCTTCCACCTCTTCTATCATCAGGCGCAGTTGTCGAACTGAATATTCAGTATTTGAGGGGATGGCTAAACGGGATTGATGAAAGACCATGAATTGATGGCGAGTCCCGGAAAAAGGACCTTCAAATCCAAGTCGGCGCAACCGTTGAATAAAATCCCTTCGTTTACACGGCTTTCAGGGACTCACCTGCCGGCTCCTGATTTAAATTGATATTTTCGATCACCGGCAATGGATGGCCCATTTTAAGCCCCAGCAAGAGCCAATCTTCTAAAGTTGACCGCAATTCTTCTTCACACTCCTGCAGGGTGACGGCAAAGGCAATAACTCCTGGACATGAAGGAATGCGGCCAGCAAAGGTTCCGTCCTCCAGATTGTCAAAGACAGCCTGTGCCCTGGCCAGAGCAATGTATTCGCTCAAGATAAATTTTACAGCCATATCTCTTCCCTTACCTTTTCCTGGTGGATGAAAAGTGCTATGGCTCATACTATATAATTTTTAAACCGCCCTGTTAACCCCCCGACACCAGGTTGCGCACCGCCGAGGACATTCCAGGCCCAAACCGGGCCGCGGCGGCAATCCGATCCCAGTTGTCTTTGAACCAGGCAATCGCCTGCTTCAGACCACCTTCAAAAGGCGTGTTGGGCTGGTAGCCGATCAGGCTTTTGGCCCGCTCCACCGAGGCCAACACCTCATGGTTGCTGTAATTAACGGCCAAGCCCTCATCTGCCCCACCCGAACAGGACGATGCGGATGGTCTTGAGCAGAATGGCCAGGTCCAAAAACCAGCTCATATTTTTGATATAGTAGAGATCATACTGGAGCTTTTCCTTAGTTTCTTCCAGGGTGGCGCTATAAGGGTGCATAACCTGCGCCCAACCGGATATTCCCGGTTTGACCAGGAGTCGATAACTATAGTAGGGGATATGCTCTCTATAGCCGCACAACACTTTGACCCCTTGCGGGTCGGTGGGGCGGCGTCCCTCCCGCAAATCCGGGACCATTTGCTGGAACTCCCGGATAAACACTTCCCGCTCGGGCCGGGGCCCGACAAAACTCATCTCGCCTTTTAAGATGTTATACAATTGAGGCATCTCATCGAGGCGCCACTGGCGCAAAATTCGGCCCACCCGGGTAATGCGCGGGTCACCCTGGCAGGCGAACTGCGGGCCATTGCTCTCGGCATCAGTGATCATGGTGCGGAATTTGATGATCCGGAAGGGCTTGCCATCTTTTCCCA
>PEWM01000173.1:0-1646 GCA_002779455.1 Deltaproteobacteria bacterium CG07_land_8_20_14_0_80_60_11 | reverse complement strand
CGGAAAAAAACCGGTCCCCGGCTGTCCATTTTGACGGCCGCCGCAATGAGGGCCCAAAGCGGCCAGGTGAGCGCCAATCCCAAAGCGGCCAATACCAGGTCCCCGATCCGTTTCAGTTGGCGATAATAGAGCTTGGAACGGTTCAGGCTGTGAATCAGGAGCCAGACATCAGAGATGTGATCGGTGGGAATCTTCCCGGCCAAAAACTCGTAGAGGCTGGGCATGTCAATGACCTGGACCCCCATAAACGAGAGGCGGACCAGGTTGTTTGACAACGTCGACGATTTTTCATAGGTTATGGCCAACACCACCATGCCGATCTTATATTGGGCGATCATCTCATCTAACTGACCGGTGTTTCCCAGAACCGGCGCGCCATCGAGGCTAACGCCCATTTTTTGAGGATTGTCGTCCAGAAACCCGGCGACCACCAAGCCGCTATTCTGGTACCCTTTGATGATTTTCTGGATTTCTTGCCCCGAGGCGCCGCCGCCAACAATCAATACTTTTCTTTGCAGGCGCAGCGGCAGGGCAATGGCCGAAAAGGTATAGCGCCAGAGCACCATGAGCCACACAAAGGCGACCCCCTGCCATTCCACCAAGCCGCGGCCAATCAAATGCCTCGCCGGGAGAGTGAACCCAATGATAACCACCAGGGTTCCGATGAGTGACGATAAAATTATCTGGCTGATATTTTCCCGCCGCCGGAAATCCTGGTAATGGTCATAAAGATTGGCCACGTAAAGCACCACGACGTAGGTCAACCCCATCAGAATGAGCGGGAAGGTAAAAATGTCTAAAAAAAACCAGGGCGATTCGAAGGTCTTGCGGCTCAGGGCAAAACCGAGGAGCACCGACAGACCGAACATGACCACATCTCCTGCCAACAACAGGAGGGGCCATTTGGAAACCGGTAAGCCCAAGATTTTGAGCATCAGCTCACCCTGAAGGTTGATAACGAGGGCGCAAAGGGAACGCGGTATGTGAAGCCAGCCCGGGCGTTTCCGGAAGGTTTGGCGGGGCTGCCTGAAAATGCTAAAGAAGAACCCATGGCGCCACTAGCCGTCCTGGCAGGAGACCCTTCTGTCGTCCGTCAGGTTGCTCGAAAGCCAAGCCTTATCCTCAGCCCAGACAATAAACAGTGTACCAAAAAACCTAAGAAGGCTGGGTCATTTTTAGGTTGTCATTAGCAATCTGTCCGCAGCTTTCTATTCTAAACCATTTAAAAATATGGTAACACCTTGATTCTCTTAGTTTTCGGAAATATTTTGAAAAAGGCCCGAGATTTTTCGCAAAGAGGTGCCTCCATAAATGTAAAGTTCCTTATTGAAAAACAACAGATTCCCCGCAGGTGGAGCTTCCATAACCTCCCGATGGCTGCCATCGGCCGGGTTTATTCGACAAATACGGTTGTTTATATAAAGCCAGACCTGGCCGTCGGGCCCCCGGATTAGGCGGCGGTCAAAACCCCGCACCCCCCCAAAAGCTGTACCATCCAGCTCCTTCTGCCATAAAACCTTCCCCTGGCGCAGGTCGGCCTTGTAAACCCAGCTCTTGGGCTTGCCGGGTACCACCCCTAACACCACCCCGGGGGCCACTTCCAATATCTTGCCGGCATCGGATACTCCCGGCAGCGGCGCCAGGGT
>PEWM01000167.1:27670-32030 GCA_002779455.1 Deltaproteobacteria bacterium CG07_land_8_20_14_0_80_60_11 | reverse complement strand
CCGGCGCTACGGCATCCCGCTGTCGCTGAAGGATTTGGGCCCGGATGGGGCCCGGCAGGCCAAAAAGCGCACCACCGCCTATGAGGCCAACGCCGCCGCCGCGGCCTTCTACGCCGCCACCCTGGCGAGTTCGGAAGGCAAGCCGGGCCGCGAGTACCTGACCAAACGCGGCCTCACCCCGGAGATCATCCGGGCCTTTCAGCTGGGCTATGCCCCCGATGCCTGGGACACCTTGGCCCGGCACTTCCAGAACCGCGGCATCCCCCTGGAACTGGCCCAGGAGGTGGGCTTACTTATGCCCCGGGACCGGGGCGGCTTTTATGACCGCTTCCGGGGCCGCATCATCTTCCCCATCTTCGACCGGCAGAGCCGGGTCATCGCCTTCGGCGGCCGGATCATCGGCGAGGGCGAACCCAAGTACCTCAATTCGCCGGAGAGCCTGCTCTACTCCAAGGGGCGCACCCTCTACGGCCTGCCCCAGGCGGCCGCGGCCCTGCGGGCCACCGGCGTGGCCCTGGTGGTGGAGGGCTACCTTGACCTCATTGCCCTCCAGGTGCACGGCGTGGCTAACGTCCTGGCCACCCTGGGCACGGCCCTGACCCGGGAGCAGGTGCGGCTGCTCAAGGCCGTGGCGGATAAGGTGGTCCTGGTCTATGACGGCGACGCGGCCGGGGCCAAGGCCATGAAGCGGGCCTTCCCGCTGTTCGCCCAGGAAAATCTGGCGGTGCGGGCCTTGCCGCTGCCGGCGGGGATGGACCCGGACAGCTACGCCCAGGCCCACGGCGCGGAACTGTTTCGTTCGGCCTGGGACACAGCCCAGCCCTGGTTCAGCTACCTTTTAGAAGACCTCATCGCCACCCACGGCCTGGATATCGAAGGCCGGGTGGCCGTCCTTTCGGAACTGCGCCCCTATGTTCAGGTTATGTCCGACCCGGTGGAGCAGGACCTGTGGCTCAGGGCCACCAGCGAGCGGCTGGGGGTGGATGCGGCGGCGCTGCGTAAGAGCCTCACCTCCCTGGCCCCCATCTCGGCCGCCCGGCTGGACCCGACTCGGAGCATTATCGTCGACCAGGAGAAAAAGCTGCTGCGCTGGGTCCTGGCCCACTCGGAAGCCGTGAGCCCGGAGGAGTTGGAAGAGTGGACCGAGGAGTTTAAGAATCCTGAGTTAAAAGGGCTTTTAGAACTAATCATCACTAGCTATCGGGAATACGGCAGAATGGATCATGGCCTCCTGGTACAGCAGGCGGCAGGAGAAACCCAACGGCAGCACATCTGTGCCCTGACCTTAGAGGAGGACGAATCCGACGGTCCGGCCGGAGACTTCCTGGCCGCCGACTGGCGCCGGGATCTTAAGGTAAAGCACCTGAAGAAGGCCCGGGCTCGGCTGAAAGCAAGGCTGAAAAACGCTTCCGATGACGAAGAAGTGCCCTTGCAGGTTCAGTGGCGGGAAATCGATCAGCAACTGAAAGATCTATCGGCTTTATAGCAAAAGGAGAGAATGGATGAAGAAGGGAATGGGAATGGACGGCTTTCAGGGTATCATGCCTATGGGGGATGATGAACACTTGATCACCGTGGATGACCTGCACGACTCCCTTTCTCCCGAGAGCCTCTTTAACGCGCAGATGAAGGAAATCATGATCTTCGACGATCTGGAAATACCCCCTCCCGAGGCCTCCAGCATGGCCCTGCCCTCGCCACCGGGCATAAACGCCGGCGAAGGCGATTTGAGCCTGGAAGCGGATAGCGCCGCTAAATTTGATGATCCGGTGCGCCTCTACCTCAAGGAAATGGGGACCGTCTCCCTGCTCACCCGGGAAGGGGAAGTGGAGATCGCCAAGCGCATTGAAGAGGGGGAAAGAGAGGTGCTCTGCACCCTGCTGGAGATGCCCCTTACTTTAAAAGAGATCATGGGGCTGGTGAACCGGCTGGAAGAGGAAAAGCTGTCACCGCAGGACACCCTGGATGATTTCGGTGAAGATGATCCTGCCGTGGACCAACCCACCCATAAGTCCCGGGTCCTGAAATTGATCCAAAAAGTTCGTTCCCAGGAAGAAAAAATCCGGCAGATGATGAAAGAAGTCGCGGCCCTGCCCCGCAAAGATGAAGCCCGCCTCCAACTGGAACAGAAGATTGCCGGCCACCGCCAGCGGATGGGGGAGCATTTCAAAAGTCTCCGGATGGAGCGCCATTACCTGGAAGACATTCTCGACCGGCTGAGCCACTTTGGCTATATCGTCCGGGATTGTCAGCAAAGGCTTAAAAAAAGTCTCGGGGTTGCGGGCCTGTCGGCCACCCGGTACCGCCAGCTGCGCCGGGAGCTGAAAAACGGTGGACCGAACCCGGCTTTGCCTCTGTCCCTGACTCCCGAGCGACTGGCGGAGTTGGAGGAGGTCTGGTCCCAGTGCCGGCGGCAGCTACGCCGGATCGAGACCGTAGTGGGAATGCCGGCCAGCCGCCTGCTGACCACCCTGGTAAAGGCGGAAAGAGGGGAGTACCAGGCCCAAAAGGCCAAGCGGGAACTGGTGGAAGCCAATCTGCGCCTGGTGGTGAGCATTGCCAAGAAGTACACCAACCGGGGCTTGCAGTTCCTGGACCTGATCCAGGAAGGCAACATCGGGCTCATGAAGGCCGTGGAGAAATTCGAATACGAGCGGGGTTACAAGTTCAGCACTTACGCCACCTGGTGGATCCGCCAGGCCATCACCCGGGCCATCGCCGACCAGGCCCGCACCATCCGTATCCCGGTCCACATGATCGAAACCATCAACAAGCTGATCCGCACCTCCCGCTACCTGGTCCAGGAGATTGGCCGGGAGCCCACCCCGGAAGAGATTGCCGAAAGGATGGAGTTTCCCCTGGAGAAGGTGCGCAAGGTCCTGAAGATCGCCAAGGAGCCCCTCTCCCTGGAAACGCCCATCGGCGACGAAGAAGACAGCCACCTGGGGGATTTCATCGAGGATAAAAAAATCTCGACGCCCATCGAGGCGGTGGCCAACCTCAACCTGGCGGACCAGACCCGCAAGATGCTGTCCACCCTGACGCCCCGGGAAGAGAAGGTGCTGCGCAAGCGGTTCGGCATCGGGGAGAAAACCGATCATACCCTGGAGGAAGTGGGCCGGGACTTCGCGGTCACCCGGGAACGCATCCGCCAGATCGAAGCCAAGGCCCTGCGGAAGCTCCGGCATCCGTCCCGGAGCACCCGGCTGAAAAGTTTTATCGAGACCTGATTTTGGCCCCGGCGGGGGTTCCCTATTGAACAATTAAGGAGGAGAGTTATAATAACTTATTTGGGGGGCAGACCGGAAAAGATCAGACCGACCCGAAGGGATGCCCCCCCGATGACTGATAGGCGCGGGCCCATAGCTCAGCGGTCAGAGCAACCGGCTCATAACCGGACGGTCCCTGGTTCAAATCCGGGTGGGCCCACCAGGCATCCGGGAGCAGCGGGTATTTTGCGAGAACGAGATAGAGCTTCGATTTCACAGGGGTTTAGCCCCGGGGGTGCTCTCTGCGCACCCCTTTTTTATGTTCTATGAGTGCGACGCTACAAGACATCGTCAATCTGCTGGAAAGCCGCTATCCATCGGCGTGGGCCGTGACCGGGGACCGGGCCGGCCTCGAAGTGGGACACCCGGCGCAGCTGGTCGAGGCCATCCTGGTGGCCCTGGAGGTCACCCCGGCGGTGGTCGCCGAAGCCAGCCACCGGGGCGCCCAACTGCTCCTGACCCACCACCCGCTCCTGTACCGGCCCTTAGAAGACGTGCGGGAAGACCGGCCCGGCGGCCGGCTGCTGGCGGCTCTGCTCCGGGCCCGGCTGGCCATGGTATCCTGCCACACCAACCTGGATATCGCCCCCGCCGGACTCAACGACTACCTGGCCCAAAAACTGGAACTGACCGGGGTGGAGGTCCTGACCCCCACCACCCGGGACCCCTGGTACAAGCTGGCGGTGTTCGTCCCGGCCGGCTACGAGGACCGGGTGCGCCAGGCCCTGGGGGACGCCGGTCTGGGGGTCATCGGCCGCTATTCCCACTGTTCTTTTGCAGCCCCGGGGCAGGGCACGTATCGCCCCCTGCCGGGGGCTCAGCCCTTCCAGGGCGAGGTGGGGCAGCTTTCCCGGGCCGAGGAGTCCCGCCTGGAAATCCTGGCCCCCGAATCCCTGCTGCCCCTGGCCCTGACTCGTTTGAAAGAGGCCCACCCCTACGAGGAAGTGGCCTACGATCTCTATCCCGTGCGGCATCCCGGCACCCCCTTGGGATTGGGGCGCATCGGCGGCTGGCCCGAACCGCGGCCTTTTGCCCAGGTGATCGTGGCACTGAAGGAGATCTTCGGGGTGGAAACCGTCCAGGTCTGGGGG
>PEWM01000167.1:5472-27632 GCA_002779455.1 Deltaproteobacteria bacterium CG07_land_8_20_14_0_80_60_11 | reverse complement strand
CGGCAGCGGCGGCGACCTTTTGGCCGACGCCCTGAGCCAGGGAGCCCAGATCTTTCTGACCGGGGAAGTGCGTCATCACCAGGTCCCGCCGGGGGGTCCCGAAGGCTTTGCCGTCGTGACGGTGGGCCATTTTGCCAGCGAAGTGGTGTTTATGGAACCCTGGGCCCGGCAGCTCCGTGAGCTGTTCCAGGAGGCGGGACTGGGGCTCGATGTCATGGTGGCGGCCACCCAGCTCCCCCCATGCTGCTACCGGTGAGGAGATTCTTTTGTTGATAACCATGACTGTAACCAATATTCCCGGTGGCGGCGGCCAAAACGCCCTGGCCGTCGGGGGAATAAGGCCAAACAGCATGACGAAATGCGGAGGTTGAACTTTGCTAACGGAGTTAAGCAGACTCATCGATGTTCAGGAAATAGACAAGGTAATCCAGGAGGTCACCCAGGGGCTGGCAAGACTCCCTGAAGAGCTCAAGGCCGGCGAGGCAGCCCTGGAAGAGCTGAAAGCCGCTCATGCCACTCGGCTCCAGGAGTTGGCGAACCTTAAGGCCCAGCGCCGGGACACGGAAATGGAAATGGCGGACATGGAGGAGGGCATCAAAAACAGCCGCCAGCGCCTCATGGAGATCAAAAGCAACATCGAATACAAGGCGATGCTCAAGGAGATCGCCTTTAAAGAAGACCAGCGGGACCAGCGGGAGACCCGGATCATAGAATTCATGGACCTCATGGAAACCCAGAACCGCCTCATCGCCGAGCAGATCGGGCAGATGGAGGAGCAGGAGGCGATCCTGGTCCAGCAGCGGCAAGAAGTGGCGGCCCAGGTGGCAAAAATGCAGCGCCAACTGGCCGAACTGGCGGAGCGGCGCAAAAAGCTGCGCAAAGTCGTCCCCGCACCCCTTATGAAACGCTATGAATTCATCCGCCAGCGCCGCAACAGCTCGGCCATCTGCCCGGTGCACGAGGGCGTCTGCCTGGGCTGCCACATGAACATTCTCCCCCAACAGTTCATCGACCTGCAGAAAGGTCTGGAGATCCTGCAGTGCCCTCACTGCCAGCGCATTCTCTACTGGGCCGATGAAGTGGTGGAAGCGGACGCCACCAAACACCAGGCCTCCTGAGGCGGCCAGGGGAGCCGTTGGACAAACGGGTTGCCATCTTTGCGGCGCTGGCCCAGGGACTGGACCTCCCCGGGGTTCGGGAGCGTTTCAGCCTGACGCCTGAGGCCTTGCTGGAGTTGTTCCGAGACGCCGCCGGCCTGTATCGGGACCGGGGGGAGGGTTTCTGGCTCCTCCGCTGCGACGGGGCCTCCCGGGGCAATCCCGGGCCCGCCGGCGCGGGGATGGTGCTCTTTGACCCCCAGGGCCGGCTACAGGCCAACAAAGGCCGCTACCTGGGAGAAACCACCAACAATGTGGCGGAATATCAGGCCCTGCTCCTGGGCCTGGAAGAGGCCCACCGGCTGGGAGTGAAGCAACTCCGGGTCCTGGCCGATTCCGAACTCATGGTGAAGCAGCTCTCCGGCCGTTACCGGGTGAAAGCCCCCCACCTCATCCCCTTGTGGCGCGAAGCTCTCAACACCCTGAAAAAGTTTGAGGCCTGGGCCATCGCCCACGTGCCCCGGGAGGAAAACCGTCTGGCCGACGAGGCGGCTAACCGGGCCATTGACCAAAAGGCGGCGGCAAGGTAAAATGTTGTTAGGGGGTAAGGTTTCATGGCGCCCCGAAGTTTTTATAAAAAGTTGCAGTCAATAAACTATAAATATTCATGTCATTCTGAACGCAGCGCAGCGGAGTGAAGAATCTCGGCGGCCTTAGAAGAGAGATTCTTCGCTGCGCTCAGAATGACAAAAATAGTCTTTTGATTGGTCATTGTTTTTAACCCCACAGGGCCGCGCAGCAGGCCAGATGATCGCCGGCCGCCCTTGAGGCCGCCGGAGGAAAGTCCGAGCTCCACAGGGCAGGGTGCTGGGTAATCCCCAGCGGGGGCAACCCCAGGGAAAGTGCCTCAGAGACCAGACCGCCGTGGTACGTCCACGGTAAGGGTGAAAAGGTGAGGTAAGAGCTCACCAGCGGCAGTGGCGACATTGCCGGCTTGGAAAACCCCACCCGGAGCAAGACCAAATAGGGGAGCGTTTGAGGGTGGCCCGCCCGAAGCTCCCGGGTAGGTCGCTGGAGGCCCCGGGCAACCGGGGTCCTAGAGGAATGATCATCACCGGGGCAACCCGGGACAGAACTCGGCTTACGGCCTGCTGCGCGCCTCCTTTGGGGCCACCGGTCCAGACGCGCCGGTGGATTTTTTTATAAGGTAAGGAGCCATGTCCACCCAAATTCTCCCCGTGAGCAAGCCCACGCCTGCCCCGGAGATTTCCGTGGTCATCCCCGTGTTCAACGAGGAAGACAATCTCCGGGAGCTGGGGGAGAGGTTGATCCGCACCCTTACCGCCATGGGCCGCCCTTATGAGATCATCTTCGTGGACGACGGCTCCACCGACCGCTCCTGGGGAATCTTAACCGGCCTGAACGGACAATATCCGCAGTACATCCGGGCCCTGCAATTCCACCGCAATTTCGGGCAGCACCAGGCCATTTTTGCCGGGTTTCAGGCGGCCCGGGGGCAGGTGATGGTCACCCTGGACGCGGACCTGCAAAACCCCCCCGAGGAGATTCCCCGGCTGGTGGCCAAGCTGGATGAGGGCTACGACACCGTGGGGGGCTGGCGGGAGCACCGTCAGGATTCCCTCTTCCGGCGGCTCCCTTCCCAACTGGTGAACCACGTTATGTCCCGGGTCACCGGGGTCAAATTCCGGGACTACGGCTGCATGCTCCGGGCCTATCGCCGGGAGGTGGTGGACAGCATCAACCGGTGCCAGGAATCCTCCAGCTTCATCCCCGCCCTGGCCAACCTGTTCTCCCACCGGGTGGCGGAGATTCCCGTGGGCCACGCCGAGCGGGAGCGCGGCACGTCCAAGTACGGCATCATCAAGCTCCTCCGCCTCAATTTCGACCTGATGACCGGGTTTTCCAATCTGCCCATTCATCTGGTGGGGTTCATGGGGGTGGGCATCGCCCTCCTGGGGTTTTTTTTAGGACTCTTCCTCTTCATCCGGCGGATTTTCGTGGGGCCGGAAGTGGAAGGCGTGTTCACCCTGTTCGCCATCCTCTTCGTCTTTGTGGGTTTGAACACCCTGGGCCTGGCCCTCATCGGCGAATACGTCGGCCGCATCTACCGGGAGGTGCGCGGCCGCCCCCGCTTCGTCATCCGCCAGACTTTAGGGCCTGAGTCATAAAGCAACTCTTTCCTTTTCCCTCCGGCAAAATCCGGTATAATGAAGAACGAAAAACGGGGCCTGAAAACGGCGCTTGGCAGGTACCGAGGCCCGCCCCGGTGGGGCGGCCGTCCCTGGCCGCCGCCAAAGCAAGCGTTGATTTATATTCATACTGAGTTGCGCTCAAAAGGCAATTTTTGGTAGCCGCAGGCTTTAGCCTGCGTTTGCACAGGCTGGAAAGCCTGTGCCACCCTTTGACTGGAAGCCACATGCGCCTCATCTTCATGGGTTATCACAACATCGGCTACGCCTGCCTGGAGGCCCTCATCGAGCAGGCCCGGGAGTTGGGCGATGAGATTGTGGCCGTGGTCACCCATGCCGACGACCCCAAGGAAAATATCTGGTTCGCCTCGGTGCGGCAGTTGGCCTTGAAGAACTACCTGCCGGTGTACCAGCCGGCCGACCCCAATGACCCGGCTTTCGTGGCCGCCATGCAGGCTTTACAACCGGATTTTCTCTTTTCGTGCTATTATCGCCACATGCTGAAGCAGCCCCTGCTTAATCTCCCCCGCCTGGGGGCCTTGAATCTCCACGGCAGCCTGCTGCCCCGCTACCGGGGCCGCTGTCCGGTAAACTGGGTCCTGGTCCATGGCGAGACCGAAACCGGGGTGACCCTCCACTATATGGAGGAGAAAGCCGACCGGGGCGACATCGTGGCCCAGGCGCGCGTCCCCATCACCCCGGAGGACACGGCCGTCACCCTGTTTGCCCGGATGACCGCGGCGGCGGGGACCTTGTTTCGGGAAACTTATCCGCTCTTGAGGGCCGGCCAGGCCCCCCGGCGCCCCCAAGACCACGCCCGGGCCTCTTGTTTCGGCGGCCGGGGGCCCGAAGACGGTAAGATCGACTGGCGCCAGCCCGCCACGGCCATCTATAACCTGATGCGGGCCGTGACCCATCCCTACCCCGGCGCCTTCACCAATCTCGCCGGCCGCAAGCTGTTTATCTGGAACGGCCGGCCCCTGGCCGCGCCCCTGGCGGCCCCGAACCTGCCCGGCCGGATCACCGCCGCGCTCCCGGGGGAAGGGTTGCTGGTGGTCACGGGCCACGGCCACTTCCTCATCACCCAGGCCCAGTGGCAGGGCGAGCCGGAATTCCTGGGGCCCGTCATCGCCACCTGGAATTACCTGGTGGGAGAGCGGTTTGAGTCCGCAGGAGGGGATGGTGAAATCGCAAATTAAAGATGTCCTTAAAAGATTGTTCCTTAAAATACACAAGCTATTTATCAAGATTGGAATTCATATCTTACCGGTGCATTTCTACACCCCAGTTCCTAATATTATTGAACTTGAGAAAAATAAAGATGAATGGGCAAAAAAATCTGCGTTACCGGGAATATGTTTTGATCTGGATGAACAGTTAAATAATTTGAGAACCATTTGCTTGCCATACCAAAAAGAATATCTCGGTAATAAAGCTTATAGAGAGGGAATATCAGAACATTTTGGTCCTGGATATGGATACATTGAGGCTCAAGCTCTGCATGCAATTATTCGTCATTTCAAGCCAAGAAATATTTTAGAAGTAGGGTCTGGAGTATCAACATATTGTAGTTGGTCTGCATCAAACATTAATGAAAGGGAAACTGGCAAAAAATCATTAATAACCTGCATTGAGCCTTTCCCTTCCAAAAGATTAAAGGCATTTTCGGAAATCAAGCTTATTCAGCAAAAAGTTCAAAATATATTTAACATATTTAATGAATTAGATTCAGGTGATTTGCTCTTTATTGATTCATCCCATACTGTAAAACCTGGTAGTGATGTAAATTTCCTTATTCTAGAAGTACTGCCTCGTTTAAAAGCAGGGGTTATTATCCATTTCCATGATATCTTTTTCCCTATGACTATCAACGGGATGTACTGCAAACATTTTTGCATTGGACCGAAACCTCCCTTCTAAGAGCTTTCCTTATTAATAATAATAAAGTAAATATTATTTTTTGCCTGAGCCAGTTGCATTATGATCGAAAAGAGGGGTTATCAAAGGTATTTCCGGATTATGATCCTCAAATGGATATTAGTGGGCTTTGCGATAAAATTTATGACCATTTTTATAAGCATTTTCCCTCTTCAATTTTCCTTCAAACAAAATGATTCACGGGATAGATAACAAGATAATGAAAATATTAATTTTAGGAGTCAACGGCTTCATCGGCAACGCCCTGACCCGGCGCATCCTCACCAAACGGGACTGGGAGGTCTATGGCATGGACCTCCATTCCAACAAGCTGGAAGAGTCCCTGGACCATCCCCGCTGCCATTTCCTGGAAGGCGACATCGCCATCAACAAGGAGTGGATCGAATACCACATCAGGAAGTGCGACCTGGTCCTGCCCCTGGTGGCCATCGCCACCCCCATGACCTACGTCAAGCAGCCCCTGCGGGTGTTCGAACTGGACTTCGAGGAAAATCTGAGAATAGTCCGCCAGTGCGTCAAGTACGGCACCCGCATCATCTTTCCCTCGACCTCCGAAGTCTACGGCATGAGCCCCGATGCGGAGTTTTCCGAGGACGACTCCACCCTGGTGCTGGGGCCCATCCACAAGCAGCGCTGGATTTACAGCTGCTCCAAGCAGCTCCTGGACCGGGTCATCTGGGCTTACGGCCAGGCAGGCCAGCTGCAGTTCTCCCTGATCCGCCCCTTCAACTGGATCGGGCCCAAGCTGGACGACCTGTACGCCGCCAAGGAAGGGAGTTCCCGGGTGGTGACCCAGTTCATCCTCAACCTCATCCAGCGGGAGCCCATCAAGCTGGTGGACGGCGGCTACCAGAAGCGCTGCTTCACCTACGTCGAGGACGGTATCGACTGCCTGATGCGGATCATCGAAAACCCCGGGGGCGTCGCCGACGGCCAGATCTTCAACATCGGCAACCCCGATAACGAAGCTTCGGTCAAAGAGTTGGCCCATCTCTTAAGAGACCTCTTCAAGGCGCACCCGGACCATAAAAACGACAGGGTCTTCTCGGAGATCGTCGAGACCCCCCACGAGGACTACTACGGCAAAGGCTACCAGGACATTATTAGCCGCAAGCCCTCCATCGCCAAGGCGCGCACCCTCCTGGGCTGGGAGCCGGTTACCGACCTCACCACGTCGCTATCGATCACCCTGGACTCCTTTCTGGAGGAGGCCAAGACGGCGCAGATATAAGGCGTAGGGGCAGGTTTCAAACCTGCCCCTACCGGGGTAAACCCCGCAAGAGACCATATGGCCCCGCGCTTAGCCATCAAAGTCGACGTGGACACCCTGGAGGGATTTTGTAAGGGGGTGCCCGCCCTCATGGAGGTCCTGGAGGCCCACGCGGTCAAGGCCAGCTTCTTCCTGGCCCTGGGGCCGGACAACTCCGGCCGGGCCATTTTCCGGATTTTCCGGCAGCGAGGTTTTTTGGAAAAGATGTGGCGCACCCGGGGTCCGGCCCTTTACGGCTTCAAGACCATGTGCTACGGCACCCTGCTGCCGGGCCCCAAGATCGGCGCCGCCGCCCCGCACCTGGCGCCGCAATTAGCCGCGGCCGGCCACGAGGTGGGACTGCACGGCTACGACCACGTGCGCTGGCACGATCACCTCTGCCATCTTCCCTGGGAAAAAGTGGCCCAGGAGATTGACCGAGCCCAAGAGACCTATACTGCGCTGATGGGAAAACCCGCTTACTCCTTCGCCGCTCCCGGGTGGCAGTGTAGTTGGAGCAGCCGCACCATTCTGGCAGCCCGGAATTTTCTTTACGCCAGTGACACCCGGGGCGCCGCCCCGTACTTCCCCGTCTTCGGGGACACGGTGACGAAGGTATTGGAAATTCCCACCACCCTGCCCACCCTGGATGAGCTCCTGGGTTTCCACAGCTGCCGGCCCCAGGATTTTACCAGCCTGGTCCTCTCCCGCCTGGAAGGGGGGCTCCCCCAGGTTCTCACTATCCACGCCGAGATGGAAGGCGGCCCCTTCCTGGGCGAGTTCGCCCGCCTGCTGAGCTGCTGCCGGGAGCGGCGGGTGGAGTTTTTCCGGCTGGAGGACTGGGCCCGGGAACTCCTCCGGGAACCGGCCGGCCTGCCGGTGGCGCAGGTCAACTTACAACGTCTGCCCGGGCGGGCCGGTCGCGTCTCCTGCCAGGGACCACAAGGGGCGCGCCCCTGATGATTGCTGCCATTATCGCCGCCGCCGGCGTGGGAAAACGCATGGGGCACCACATCCCCAAGCCCTATCTCCAACTGGCCGGGAAACCCATCCTGGCCCACACCTTAAAGATCTTTGAGGCCATGCCCGAAATCCGGGAGGTCACGGTGGTAGTCCATCCCGAAGATCTGGACCTGTGCCAGGAAACGGTCATCGCCCCCTTCCACCTGAAGAAAGTGCTGCGCCTGGTGCCCGGGGGCAAAGAACGGCAGGACAGCGTCTATCACGCCCTCAAGGCCTTGAAAAACGAGGATGAACTGGAAATCGTCCTGGTGCACGACGGGGTCCGGCCCTTCGTGACCCCGGAGCAGATCCGCCGGGTCATCGACGCCGCCCGGCGGCACGGGGGCGCGGTCCTGGGGCTGCCGGCCCAGGACACCCTGAAAAGAGTGACCCCCGAAGGCAGGGTGCATCAGACCCTGGAGCGCCAGGACATCTGGCAGATTCAGACCCCCCAGGCCTTCCAGGCGCCCCTGTTGTGGCGCGCCTTCACCGAGGCCTACAGCCGCAATTTCTACGGCACCGACGAGGCCTCCCTGCTGGAAGAACTACAGCAGCCGGTAGCGGTCATTCCCGGCTCGCCCTTTAACGTCAAGATCACCACCCCGGAAGACCTGCTGCTGGCCGAGGCCATCTTTGCTCTGCGGCGGAGGAAAAAACATGCGAGTCGGTCTGGGGTATGACGCCCACCGGCTGGTGGCGGGGCGCCCCCTGATCCTGGGAGGGGTGGAAATTCCGCATGCCCAGGGGCTGTTGGGCCATTCCGATGCCGACGTCCTGGCGCACGCCATCGGCGACGCCCTCCTGGGCGCGGTGGGGGCCGGAGATTTAGGGACGCATTTCCCGGATAAAGACCCGGCCTACAAAAACATTTCCAGCCTCATCCTGCTGGAACGGATCATGCTAATCGTGCGGGACCGGGGTTTCCAGCCGGTAAATGTGGACGCCACCCTCGTGGCCCAAGAGCCTCGCCTGGCCCCCCACATCCCATTGATGCAGGCGAACCTGGCCCCCATCCTGGGCCTGACCCCGGCCGACATCAATGTCAAGGCCACCACCACCGAGCACATGGGGTTCGCCGGCCGGGGGGAGGGCATGGCGGCTTACGCGGTGGTCTTGGTTACTGAAACCTGAACCATTTAAGAACCAGGGGCAAAAGGGGAAAAGGCGAAGAGGGGAAAAGGATAAAAAAAGGGCATCCATTCTGGTTCCCAAGTTAAACTTGGGAACCAGAATGGCTGCCCTGACATGACATCATGGAGAAACCAGACTTTATTGCCCTCCCTTCTCATAATCAATGTCTGGAGTTAATGGAGGCCCACGGCATGCTCCCCAATATCCGGGAGCACAGCTTCCGGGTTATGGAGGTAGCCCGCTTTTTGGGCGAGGCCCTGGCGAAGGCCGGTTTTGACCTGTTTCTGCCCTTGGTTACGGCCGGCGCCCTGCTCCACGACCTGGGCAAGACCCCGTGCCTGGGGACTCTTACGAACCATGCGGAGTTGGGGGCCGGCATCCTGGAAGAGTTGGGCTACCCCCACGTAGCCCAGGTGGTGCGGGAGCACGTCCATCTCGACGGCAACATCCTGGACCCCAGGCCGCTGCGGGAGGCCGAGATAGTCAATTACGCCGACAAGCGGGTGCTCCACGACGCGGTGGTCACGCTTACGGTCCGCTTTGCCGACCTCAAGGTGCGCTACGGCCGCACTCCCGAGGCCCTGGCCCGCATCCAGGCTACGGAAGTCAAGAGCCGGGTCCTGGAGGAGAAAATCTTCGCGCCATTGCAGCTCAGTCCCCTGGATCTGCTCCGGGTCAATGGGGAAAGAGGAAATGGTGCGCAGTGCGCACATTAAACACCTTGAACTTTGAACTTTTCGGACAGTCATTCATGGGCCTTTGGCTCACCCGCAAAACATGAAAAGATATGGTGGCACAGGTTTTCAACCTGTGCTGAGGAACTTTTCGGAACAGCCTTAAAAGGTAATCCTTGTCTTCTGCTTCAAGCTGAAAGCTGACTGCTGATAGCTATTCTTTAGCCGGAGGGAATCATGGGAAAATTGCGGCTGGCCCTCATTGCCGGGGGCAAATCCTCTGAGCGGGAAGTCTCGCTGAAAAGCGGCGCCCAGGTCTTTCAGGCCCTCAATCCAGATAAATACGACATCCGGCGCTACGATCCCCTGACGGACCTGGAGCGCTTGGTGCGGGACGCCGAAGAGCTGGACGCGGCCCTCATCATCATGCACGGCCGGGGCGGGGAGGACGGCTCCCTGCAGGGTCTCCTGGACCTCCTGGAGATCCCCTACCAGGGCTCCGGGGTCCTGGCCTCGGCCCTCGCCATGAACAAGGAACTGAGCAAAGCCATATATCAAATGGCCGGGCTCAAGGTACCCGCAGCCCTGGCCTTTCACCGCGAGAAGGCCCCCAGTCCCCCAGAAATCGAGGCCAAATTGGGGCTGCCGGTGGTGATCAAGCCGGTCCACGAAGGCTCCAGTATCGGCATTACCAAGGCCGCGAGCTTGGAGGCCCTCTCCACCGGCCTGGCCGCCGCCTTTGCCCTGGATAACCGGGTGCTGGTGGAGGAATTCATCCAGGGCGCCGAGGTTACCGGCGGCGTGCTGGGCAACGCCAGGCTTCAGGCCCTGCCCCTGGTGGAGATCATCCCGGCCAGCACCTATACCTTTTTTGATTACGAGGCCAAGTACCAGCCCGGGGCCACTGAGGAAATCTGTCCCGCCAGACTTTCAGCGGAACTGACCAAACGCGCCCAGGAGTGCGCCCTCACGGCGCATCAAGCCCTGGGCTGCCGGGGCTATTCCCGCACCGATATGATGATCCGGGAGCAGGAGATCTTTGTCCTGGAAACCAACACCATCCCCGGCATGACCGCCACCAGCCTCTTCCCCCAGGGGGCCAAGGCCGCCGGCATCGACTTCCCGGACCTCCTGGACACCCTGATCCACCTGGCATTGGAGAAAGAACAGTAGCCAGTTGTCAGTTGTCAGAAAACGTAGGGTGCGCACCACGCACCATGTATCATTGGGAAAAACTGAGGCCTTCCTTTGTCGGATCGCTGGACCCCTTTGCAGCAACTTCTGGATGCCGGCGTCAGCCAGGGCGTCTTTACCGCGGCGGTGGCCCTGGCGGGGCTTGGGGGAAAGCTCCGGTGGGAGGGGGCCGCAGGCTTTTTGTCACAGGACTCGGGGGCGGCGCCCGCGACCCTGGACACGGTTTTCGACCTGGCCTCCCTGACAAAACCCCTGGCCACGGCCCTGGCTCTGATGGTCCTGGCAGACCGTGGGCAGCTCAATTTAGCCACCCCCTTGGGAGAGGTTCTCCCAGCCGCATGGCTGCCGCCGGACAAGCGTCCCCTGACCCTGAGAAGCCTCCTCACCCACCGCGCCGGGCTGCCGGCCTGGCGCCCTTTCTACGCGCAGGTGCTGACGGCCCCGGCCCCGGCCCGCCCTGCCCTGTTGGAACGCCTGGTTGCGGCCACGCCCCTGTCGCACGCCCCGGACACGGTTACGGTTTACAGCGACCTGGGCTTCATGCTCCTCAAGGCGGTGGTGGAGAGCCTCAGCGGCCAGAATCTGGATCAGTTCTGCCGGGAAGAAATCTACCGGCCCCTGGGGCTGAAAACCTTGGGCTTCATCCCCTTGCCCAAACCGGCCCAAACTGTTCCGGCCACCGAAAACCGAAAACCGAAAACCGAAAACCGCATCTATGCCGCCACGGAACCGGGCCTCATCCCGGGACGCCCAGGCGCGGGCGCGGTGCACGACGAAAACGCCTGGGCCGCCGGCGGGGTGGCGGGCCACGCCGGCCTCTTCGGCCCCGGCCGGGAGGTTTTTCATCTGGTAGCCTGCCTTTATCGGGCTTATGGCGGCGAGCCGATCGGGCCGCTCACCCCGGCCGCGGTCAGGCTCTGGTTGACGGTCCCCCCCGGAGCGG
The DNA here is from genome assembly GCA_002779455.1 of Deltaproteobacteria bacterium CG07_land_8_20_14_0_80_60_11. Classification (GTDB taxonomy): domain Bacteria; phylum Desulfobacterota; class Desulfobaccia; order Desulfobaccales; family 0-14-0-80-60-11; genus 0-14-0-80-60-11. The sequence goes on along the minus strand of PEWM01000167.1, from coordinate 16,194 downwards.
ACCGGGCGCTGGGCTTCGACACCCCCGGCGGGGACCCGGCCCAACGCTCTGCCGGGCGCTATTTTTCGCCCCGAAGCGTCGGCCACCTGGGCTTCACCGGCGCCTCTTTTTGGCTGGACCTGGACTCCGGTCAGATGGTAGTCTTACTGACAAACCGGGTGCACCTGGGCCGGGACGATAAGGCCAGGATTGCCGCCTTCCGCCCCCGCTTTCACGAGGCGGCGTCCCGGGCCTTGGGGTTTAACCAACCTTATTAATCATATACAGATGTGGAACAGCCGCCCCCGGCTGTTCCTAATAAAGGGCATGGTGCGCAGTGCGCACCCTTTTCTTGGGGTTTTAATCCGGTAATCCTACAAACTATACCAGCATCGTAGGGTCGGGTTTCAAACGCTACAACAACTAACGACAATGCTAACAGATATACAACCTAGCCAAATACTACACATCCACCTCCTTGGCATCTGCGGCGCCGGTATGGCCGCCCTGGCCGGCATCCTGAAGGAGCAGGGCTATCGGGTGACCGGCTCCGACGAGCATGTCTACCCGCCCATGAGCACGTTGCTGGAAGGGTTAGGAATCGCCCTCCAAAACGGCTACCGCCCGGAGAACCTGACGCCGGTCCCCGACCTGGTGGTGGTGGGGAACGTCATCCGCCGGGAGAACCCCGAGGCCCAGGCGGTGTTGGCCCAAAACCTCCCCCGCCTCTCCCTGCCCGAGGCCCTGAACCGCTTCCTGGTGGGCGACCGGCAATCCATTGTGGTGGCCGGCACCCACGGCAAGACCACCACCACGGCGCTGATTGCCTGGCTCCTCTTTGCCCTGGGGCTGGACCCCGGGTTCATGGTGGGGGGCATCGCCAAGAATTTCCAGACCAATTACCGGGTGGGCCGCGGCCGCTACGTGGTCATGGAAGGGGATGAATACGACACCGCCTTTTTCGACAAGCGCCCCAAGTTCGTCCACTTTCACCCCCGGGCGGCGGTGCTCACCTCCATCGAGTTCGACCACGCCGACATCTACCCGGACTTGGGCGTCATCATCCAGGCCTTTGAGACCTTCCTGTCCACCATCTCCCCCGGCGGCCGGGTCCTGGCCTGGGGGGACGCCCCCCTGGTGCGCCAGGTCTGCGGGCGGAAGCACGCCCCGGTTTCTTTTTATGGTCTCAACGGCGACGTCGCCTGGCAAGCCACGGGCATCACCCCCGCCCCCGGCGGCATGAACTTCACCGTCCTGAAGAAGGGCGCCCGGTGGGGAGAGTTTTTCCTGCCCATGGTGGGGGAGCACAACGTCTTGAACGCCCTGGCGGCGTTAGCGGTGCTGTCCGAGGTGGGGGCCGAGGCCCCCCCCTTACAAAAGGCCCTGACCGGGTTTAAAGGGGTCAAAAAACGCCAGGAAGTGGCCGGGGAGTTCGATGGCGTGCTGGTCATGGAGGACTTTGCCCACCATCCCACCGCGGTGGCGGTGACCCTGGCCGCGGTCCGCCAGGCCTACCCCAAGCGGCGCCTGGTGGCGGCGTTTGAGCCCCGGACCAACACCTCCCGGCGCCGGATCTTTCAAAAGCCCTACGCTCAGGCTTTTAATGACGCGGATGTGATATTAGTGCGGGAACCCCCGGACCTGTGGAAAGTTGCGCCCGAGGAACAGTTCTCCTCCCGGGAGCTGGTGGCGGACCTTGCGGCCGAAGGCCGGGAAGCCCTCTATTTCCCCGACACCGATGCGCTGCTTACGGGCCTGCTCCACACCCTGCGCCCGGGCGACGTGGTCCTGGTGATGTCCAACGGCGACTTCAACCACCTGGCGCCCCGCCTCTGTGAGGCCTTGAGAGGTGCGGGCCGGAAACCGGCAGCCCCTGCCTGACTGAGCCTCTCCTGCCATATCGCCATCCCACCAGTAACCCAGGCGTTTCGTTGGCGCCGGTGCGGGCTGAAGCCGGAGGCGGCCTGATTATCTCCTCGGGTGATCTGTCCGGCCCATATTTTATGCGGCCATCACCCCTGGCGTCTCCCATCCTGAATGATTATTCTATATAATCAAAGAGAGCAATTCGATTTCTCCCCCGGTAGAGCTTCCGGCTACCGGGAAATAATCTTACGACAAGAGCGGACCTACATCCAGGTTTGCTGAGAAGGAATAAGCGATGTTAACTGAGATTGGTCAAAGTCTTGACTGGACCCCGGAGGCCCCGGAGTTGATAACCGCGATCCTGCCGCATCCCATTCATGGGCGGCTGGTGGAGCGCGTACTGCTGATGGTGAACAAGAATATCACCATGGAGGGGATGCGTTATACTTTGAGCTGGCGCGACCACGAACTGGCTTTCTACCGGCCGATCACGGCTCACTAACCCTAAGCACCATCTGAGGGAGGGGGTGGCAAGCCGTAGCCCCTCCCTTTAATTTTATCCCTGGTCTGAGAAGTTTCTGGTGGCACCGGTATCTTACCGGTGCGGGTGCACAGGTTGAAAACCTGTGCCACCACCGGGGGCGGGCGCGGAGGCCCACCCCACCGGACTTTTCATAATTTATACCTATCTGGGCTCAAAAAGGTAATTTCCCCTCAAGGGTGCGTCTTACGCACCAAAAATGGCGCGTGAGACGCGCCCTACTGATTTTAGCGCCTTGGGAAACCATTCTCCGAACCTGAAAATACTTTTCTGAGAGCAACCTCGTATTACGGGTGGGCCGCAGGCCCATGTGGAACTGCCTTCTTCTACCGACCCCATCACACCAGCCAGGGTTTAAACCGGTCTTTGGCCGGGGTAGTGAGGTGGAAGACCCGGTCCGGGCCGCCTGGCGCGGCGGTTACCGTCACCGGCGCTCCCTCCGGCGCATCGCTGTAGGCCGCGGCCAGCCCCGCCGCCACCTCCAGGTCCTCACCCGAGACCGCCCCGTCTACCAGCACCAAGGGGCCGGGGTATTGATCCACTTGCAGCAGGAAATCCCCGGAAAATCTCAAGGTCTCAATCGCCTCATTTTCCCGCTCCGTCCGGCCCACCACCGCCTTGGTCCCGCCGGGCAGGCGGAAGTGCCGGCCATACCTGAGCAGCTCCAGGTCCTGCCGGGAGGCCTCCTGGACGTGCCGCAGCAGTTCCTGGAGCCGGGCCGCGTACCCCGGATCGGTCAATAGACACCCCCCCGCCGGGGCGGGATACCGGCTGATGCCGTATTTCTGGGCCAGGGCCAGCTGGCGTTTGCGCCCCCGGCCGCTGAGGTTCAACAGCCGTTCCCGGTCCACCCAGCCCCGCACCTCCGGAGCCGTTGTCTTGAGGGATTTGGCGCTCAACGGCCGGAGGAGCAGGTCGGCAAACCCCGATTCCCGGGCGATGAGGTTCAGAGAGCCCCGGTTCTGGCTCATGGGCCGCTGTCCCAGGACTTCCCCGGTGAAGAGAAAGTCAAACCCCGCCGCCGCCATCAGGGCGCCAGCCTCCCGGAGCATGAGGGTGTGGCAGTCGATACAGGGGTTGTGACCCCGGCCCCAGCCGTGGGGTGGATCATAAATGAGGGGCAGAAATTTGTCGGTGAGGTCCACCTCCCTGAGGGGCAGGCCCAGGTGGGCGGCCGATTCCCGGGCCCGCGCCGCCCCGAAAAACGGCGTCACGAAACAGACGAGGGTGACGTCGATGCCCTGGGCGCGCAGCGTTGCTGCGGCCAGCATGCTGTCCAGCCCGCCGGAAAAGAGCCCCAGGGCCCGAACGGTCTTGGTCATGGTCAGTTATTGTCAGGTGCGTCTTACGCACCAAGAATGGCGCGTGAGACGCGCCCGGATTGTAGAGAGCAACTGGTTATCAGGCGGTCCTGTCCAGGCAGAGCCCCGTGAAGCCCAGAGCCGTTATAAGGGCGGTGAAGCGGCGGCGCACCATTGGGGCCAGGAAGGCCGGCCACTGTTCCGGCGCCAGCTCCAGGCGCGCCCGGTCCCCCTGGACCCGGAGCCGCACCCGGGAAAAGCCCCGGCGCCTGAGCCAGGCCTCCGCCCGGCCCACCCGGGCCAGGTCCTCCCTGGTTAATTCGGTGTCATAGGGGAAGCGGGTAGCCAGGCAACTCTGGGAGGGCCGTTCGCCGTCGAGGCCCAGATCCCGGCTCAGGGCGCGGATGGCCGCCTTGCCCAGTTGCGCCATGAGGAGCGGGCTTTGGACGCCCAGTTCCCGGAGCGCCCTGAAGCCCGGCCGGAAATCGGCCAGGTCGTCCACGTTGGTGCCGTCCCAGAGCACCGGGTGGCCCCGGGCGGCCGCAATCTCCCAGGCCCGGGTAATGATGGCCCGCTTGCAGGCATAGCAACGCTGCCGGCGGTTGTGCCGGAATTCCGGGAGACTTAGGGGATCAATTTCCCGCACCACGTGTTCGACCCGGCAGCGCCGGGCCAGGGCCCAGGCCGCGGCCAGCTCTCCCGGCACGGTGTGGGGTCCGGTAAAGGTGATGGCGGTCAACCCCGGCCCCAAGGCCTGCGCCGCCGCCGCCAACAGGAGACTGGAATCCAGCCCCCCGGAGAACAGCAAGGCCGCCCGCCGGTGGCGCCGGAGATAATTATCCAGGGATTTAATCACCGAATCTCCCGAATATGTGGGGAAAGTAAGGGCGACCCGCCGGGTCGCCCCTACATGTGCTCCGCGTCTGGATTTCAGCTATCGCGGCTGGCGGTGCTGAGAAAGGGGGCTTCGTCATTCAGGGGCAGCGGCTCCACCGGTTCCCCTAAGAGAAACCGGCCGGATTCGATCCACTGTTTCAGGTGCTGGGCGATCTCCCGGGCCCGCACCATGCTGGACAGGGGCACCGTGGGCACCTTTTTGCCATCCAGGGAGAGGGCGCCGCTCTTCAGCTGGGCGTAGCTCACCTGCCCCAGAACCTTAGCCGTGCCCGCGGGGTAATCGCCGCCGTAATCGACGATGGGAGCCATGATCTCGGCATCACTGACCCCGCAAAAGTGGGCCATTTCCTCATTCAACAGGGGGATAGGGATCCCCAACCCCACCGCCAGGGAACAGCCGTAGCCCAAAAAGCTCGCCCCCACCAGGTACCGCGGGTCCATGCGCTTCATGTCCCCCACCACCATCAGCGTCCCGGCCGGACCCAGCGGTATCCCGTTTTCCGCCCGGGGTTTCTTCGGGTTGTGTTGGGTCCCGGGGAAGACCACGTAACCCACCCCTCCTCCCAGGAAGATGCGGGTGCCGATGCCGATGGTGCGGTAGTACGGGTCATTGAACAGGGGGCTCAGCTCTCCGGCGGTGCAGTAATTGGCGTTGCCGGTCCGGGGCCGGAGCGGCCCCATATACGTATAAATGGTCCGGTTCGACCGGTTGACCGCCACGTTGTAATTCTGGTAGCAGTTCCGGGGGTTGCACAGGATAGCATTGGTCATCTGGCTCAGGGTGATTTCCCGCTCCAGGCGCTTGTTGGGGTAGCAGTCGGTACCGTAGGCCTCCACCACCAGATGCACGGCCTTGCCGGCCACCAGGTCCTGGATGACGTGGCCGCCGCCGTATTTGAACTCCCCCGGGTACACCTTGTTCAGGGGATCTTCCTCGCAGGGCTCGGTGGCGCCGAGGTAGACATCCACCGCCGCCAGGCCGGCGTAGGCCGGCACATGATTGAGCCACACCCGGGACGCCTTGATGGGGGGCTTGGCATGGCCGAAATTAATGAAGGCCCCGGAAGAGCACATGGGGGAAAAGGTCCCGGTGGTCACCACGTCCACGGTCCGGGCCGCGGCCACCTCGCCTTTGCGGCGCACAAGGTCAATAATCTCTTCGGCGGTGACCACCACCGCTTGGCCCTGTTTAATTTTATCGTTAATTTCCTGATAAGTTTTATTCACCTGGTAATTGGCCATAATTTACCCTTCTCCCGCGAGGCGATTTGCAGCATGGAACTATCCTAATAATAATCCACCGGGTCGATCCTGTGCGCCGCCGACCAATGGAAAAAGAGGTTGCTGGGCAACCCCTGAAAGATATAGCGAGTCGGCGGCATGAGCAGGCGACGGAAGATGGAGGGAAATGAGTAAAATTTTTGAAAGCAGCGCCAGACCCCGGCCTCGCACTCATCGGGCGTCATGTGTCGGGGGAAGAAGTTGCACACCATCCCCAAATACTTCTCGGCGTCCGGGTTGTGGACCCGCCCTTCGGCATTCAGCCGGTCCCACATGGGAGTGCCCCGCCGCGGCGTGGCCACGTTGAAGAACGCCATGGGCGCCTTGATCTTGTCCAAAAAGGCCAGGGTTTCGTCGAATAGCTCCTGGTGGTCCCCATCCAGGCCGAACATGAAGTTCAGGGAGTAAAAAATGCCCCGTTCCCGTAAACGCCCCAAGAGCCCCTCATACTCGGCCACCGGATTCTGCACCTTCTCAATGGAGGAGATGCTCTCCTGGCAGACGTTCTCGATGCCGATGTTGACGTGGTTGCAGCCGGACTCCTTGGCCAGGTCCAGCAGCTCCTCGTCCCGGGAGGTGTTGATGGTCCAGAGGCAACTCCACTTCAGGTTCAAGGGCCTCAGGGCCTTGAACAGCTCTTTGGCGTACTCCCGATGGCCGGTGAGATTGTCGTCAATGAAATAGAGGTTTTTTAAGCCGGTGAGGCGCACGTTGGCCTTGATCTCGGCGATCACCTCCCCCAGGGGCCGCCGGCGGTAGGTGTGGCCGTAAACGATGGGGACTTCGCAGAAGGCGCAGTGATAGGGACACCCCCGAGAGGTCTGGGTAGGGATGATCTTGACCCGGTAGCGCCGATAATCCAGCAACTCCAGGCGGGGCCGGGGCAGCCCCTCCAGATCGTGAAACCCCGGCGCCTGATAGCGGCGCTTCAGGCGTTTGACCCGGGCATCCTCCAGCACTCCGGTCCATACCGACTCCGCCTCGCCCACCACCACCGCGTCGCAATGCGCCAAGGCCTCCTCGGGGTGTAAGGACACGTGAAACCCGCCCATCACCACCTGCCGGCCACGCTGCCGGAACTCACCGGCAATTTCGAAGGCCCGTTCCGCCGTGGCGCAGGTGGTGGTGATCCCCACCAGGTCATACTCCCGGTGGTACGGGATGGGTGACAGGCGGTCATCAACCAGGTCCACCTGGATGCCCCTGGGAGTGAGACCCGCCAGGTACGGCAGGGTGATTCCCACCAGCCAGCGGGTTTTACTGCGGAGAGGTTTCAGGTTAGGGTATTTGGTAGTGGGTTGGACCAGCAAAATTCTCATAAGAAATCCCAGCCCAAAAAACGGGGATCGAGCCGACTCAAGAGATATTTTATTAAGATAGTCAGTGAATGATACCTTATAATAAGATTCCGGCGTCCGGAGTGCAAGGTTGACTTAAGGGCAATTATCAGCCTAGATGGTTACAATTGTCTATACGACCCCATGCAAAATATCCTTTGCCCTCTCTGTGAGCACGATCAAACCTCCCTGGTGGCCCGGCGCCGGGAACGGGGCCTCACCATCACTACGGTGGGGTGCCGGGATTGCGGCCTGGTCTATCACAACCCGGTAATCGAGGACCAGGATCGCCTCGAGGCGGCCGTGAGTCACCGGCAGTGGCACACGGGTGAGGCGGGGTTCCCGCGCCAACTCCGCAAGCTGGAGAAACGCTGGAACCTCCAGTGGCCCATGATCCGGCCGGTCTTCCAACCCGGCTGGCGCGTCCTGGAGGTCGGCTGCGGCCTTGGCCTGGTCGGGGCCAGGCTGAAAAGCCTGGGAGCCCAGGTGTGGGCGGTGGAGCCCGACCCCGAGCAGGCCGCCTATGCCCGGGATCACCACGGCCTGACGGTTTTCCCCGGCCGCTTCGAGGAGGCGGCCTGCGAAGCCGCCCCCTTCGACCTGATCCTGGCCTCCCACGTCATCGAACATTTCCCCGAGCCCCTGGCCTTCCTGCGCCGGGCCCGGACCTGTGCTCACCCGGAAACCTGGCTCTTCCTGGAAACCCCCAACGTCCTGGCCCCCAAGGTGAGCTTCCGGCGGATGTTTTCCCCGGCCCACAACTTCTATTTTGCCCCCCAGACCCTAAGCTGGCTGCTCACGAAGGCCGGCTGGCAGGAGGAAAAGCTGCGGGTGTGGCGCCGGGACGCCTTCCAGGTGCTGGCCCGCCCCGGCGTCCCCCAACCGCCGGCGGTTGACCCCCGGGTGGCCGGCCAGGTCAGGCGGGCCCTCGCCCGCCACCGGTACCTCTATTACCTGAAATTGCTGTTCATCTGGCGCAAGATGCCCTGGTGGCAGAAGTATTGGATGTACCAACCGAGAGAGTCCGGCCGCTGAACCCCCGGCTGGGGAACCCGCAACTCAGGTCTTTCGGACCAGCGGGATTACTTTGCCCTTGCCGGACGGAGCCGGGGAGCCTGGTTGGGGCGGAGCCTGGGGAGGAATGAGCGTCAGCTGCACCGGCCTCCCCCTCATGGTGTATTCCTCTCCCTGGAGGTGCGTCTCCTCCAGGATCCAGACCAGGGTCTGGGGAGGCAGGGAGAGTACCAGCAATTCCACCTGATACCACCCCCGCTTGACATCCGGGGTAATATCGTTGATGCGGGCGTAAAATGCGGGTTTGCGGTCCAGGTGGACCAGCACCAAATCGTTAATCGTGGCCATGACTGTCTGATTATGGGTGGCCGGCCGGAATAATTATGCCTGGGTGGACCGGCGGCACCACTCTACCAGATCACCGCCAAAATGCAAGGGGCCGGTGAGCTTCAGCGGAAAAGAGAACCATGCGAGACTGTATCTTTTGCCGCATTGCGGCCGGGGAGGCGCCGGCGGCGCGAGTCCTGGAAACCCCGCTGATCCTGGCATTCCTGGATATCGCCCCGGTGAACTACGGCCACACCCTGGTCATTCCCAAGGCGCACCATCAGAACCTGCTGGAGCTGCCGGATGCCCTGTGGACGGAGATGGGCCGGGTCTGCCGCCGGGTGGCCCAGGCCCTGCGGGCGGCGTTATCCGCCCAGGGATTCAATATCGGCATGAATAATTTCGAGGCCGCGGGGCAGGTGGTGTTCCACGCCCATATCCACGTCATCCCCCGCTACTACACCGACGGCCTCCAGCTCTTTCCCCAGGAGAGCTATAAACCCGGCGATCTGGAAAAAACTGGGGAGCAGCTGCGCCGGGCCCTGGAGAAGATGGAAGGATGATTTGCGGGAAGGGCCGGGGAAAGCCTTTACGAAAAGACGAAAAATTTCCCCGTTCCTCCCCTCATACCAAACTGCGTTCATACAGGTAATTTATGTTCCGTAGGGGCGGACCCATGTGTCCGCCCTCAGGTTGGGCGCACACGCGGGTGCGCCTCTACAGACCGTAAGCTTTTCTTACTTCTATGAGCGCAACTTGGTATCACCTATCCGCCAAAACCTCCCGGAGGAAGGCGGTGGCGGCGCTTAGCGGCATCGGCATCCCGTTGACCGCGGCCACCGGCATCAGGCCCATGAGGGAGTTGGCCAGCCAGAGGCCGTCGGCCTCCTGAAGCTGGGCCACGGTGGTGGGACAGGTGTCAAGGACCAGGCCCCGGGCGGCTAACCCCCGGCCGAGGACCGCCAGGGTCACTCCGGGAAGGGCGCTGGCCGAGGCGGGCGTGTAATACCGCCCCTGGCGAAGATAGACCAGGCTGGTGGCGGCCCCTTCCGAGACCAGGCCGTCGGGGGCCAGGATGAGGGCTTCCCTGGCCCCCCGGTCCAGGGCGTATTGCCGGGCCGCCAGGTAGAACAGGTAGTTAAGGCTCTTGTGACGGCCCACAAAGGTCGAGCGGCCTTCGGGAAAGATGACCACCGGCCAGCCCGCGGCGTACTCTGCGGGGCTGGGAGGCGTATACGGCTGGGCCCAGATGACCAGGGTGGGGCGGGCCGCCGGCGGCAGGCCCAACCCTGCGGCCACCCCCCGGCTCAGGAGAATTTTTGCCCGGGCCGGGCCCCGGCCCAGGCCGTTGGCCGTGAGCAACCGCGCCAGGCGCTCCTCCCAGGGGGCCGCGGCGGGAAAAGGCAGGCGGAAGGCCCGGGCCGAGGCGGCCAGGCGCTCCAGGTGCTCCGGAAGGAACAGCACCCGCCCATCATCGGCCCGCAGGGTTTCAAACAACCCGTCCCCGTAGAGAAACCCCCGGTCGTTCACCGACACCCGGGCCTGGTCCAGGGGAATCAAGTTATCGTTGAGCCAGACGAATTCTGCCATGCATCACCAACATAAGAATTTTGGGGGAAAAGGGGAAAAGGGAAAAAGGCGAAAAGGGTTAACTATGAACAATCTTTGCCGATTCATAGAAGAATACACTTTTTCATGAGATATTCCTTCATACCATTGGGCGGAGCTTTAAAGCAATCTTTTCCCTTTTCGCCTCTTCGCCTCTTCCCCTTTTCCCCCCAACCTACAAGTCCCCCGCGATGAGCCGGAACAAGGTGCTGGCCTTGTGCAGGGTCTCGTCGTATTCGTCCTCTTCCCGGGAGTCATAGACCACCCCGCCCCCCACCGCGAAATAGCCCCGCCCTTGGGAGATGATGGCGGTGCGGATGGCCACGTTAAGGTCCAGGTTGTGGTGAAGCCCCAGGTAGCCGATGGCCCCGCAGTAGGCGTGGCGCACGTGGGGTTCCAGTTCGTCAATGATCTCCATGGCCCTAATCTTGGGGCAGCCGGTGATGGAGCCCCCGGGAAAGGTGGCCCGCAGGATATCCACCGCGCCGCACCCGGGCTTGAGCCGCCCCGTGACGACCGACACCAGGTGGTAGACGTTCTGGTAGGCCTCCAGCCGTTTGTGCTCCTTGAC
>PEWM01000167.1:0-5408 GCA_002779455.1 Deltaproteobacteria bacterium CG07_land_8_20_14_0_80_60_11 | reverse complement strand
AGCTCGGCGTCGTCCTTGAGGCTCTCGGCCAATTCCTGCCGGAGGATGGCATCCGCGGCCGGGGTGGCCCCCCGGGGCCGGGTCCCCTTGATGGGGCGGGTCTCGAGATAATCCCCCCGTTGGTACAGGAAGCGCTCCATGGAGGTGGAGAGCACCTGAAAATCATCACAGTGCAGATAGGCGTAAAAAGGCGCCGGGTTCAGCTGGAAAAGCCGCTGCATCAGGTGATACGGCTCCCCGGACAGGGGAAAAGAAAAGCGCTGGGTCAGGTTGACCTGGTAGACGTCACCATTGCTGATGTACTCCCGGATGCGGGTGAGGGCCTGAAGATACGCCTCCCGGGTAAAGTTGCTCTCGGGAGGCCCCACCCGGTAAGCGCCCACGGGCGTGGCCGGGGGCCACAGCTCGCCAGCCTCCGGGGCACTGACCCGCCCCCCGGCGTCCTCGTAGGTGATACCCACCTGCCAGAAACGGCCGCCCCGACGGTCGTGGACCACCAGGCGCCGGGGGAAGGCGAATACCATGTCGGGCAGGTGTAAATCATCGATGGCGGTGGTGGGCAGACGCTCCAGATGATTTTTGAGATCATAGGCCAGAAAACCCAGCCCGCCGGCGGCCATGGGCGTGAGCGGGGAGTCTCCCGGCAACTTCAGGGCCCCCAGGAGGTCTTCCAGCACTGCGAAGGGGTCAGCCTCACAGACCCGGGTGTCGCCGTCCTGCTGCACCCAAATCCGGCGACCCCTGGCCCGGAGCACCAGGAACGGGTCCCAGCCCATGAGGGAATACCCGGCGCAGTCCAGGTCCCCGCCACTCAACAACAGCATGGCATACGGGCGCTGCCGCACGGCACTGAAGAGCTCCGCCAGGCCGGCCACCCCCGGCGGCGGCTCGTACGGTTTGACTTTAATATCTACCACGCGCCCGACCACGGTTGCTCCTGAACGAGATGATATCTTTGGGGGGAGGGCCATGAACACTTATAAAAAAGTCCCTGCCCTCCCCCTGTAGGGGCGGACCCATGTGTCCGCCCTCTGAGGGCGCACATATAGGTGCGCCCCTACAAAACAAATAGCAAGGGGTTGGAGGAGGGGGCTTAAGAGTCCTCTGCCCTTGGCCTTCTCCCTCCCCCAACCCGTTCTTTTAAAAAATTCGCCGCCAGGGCGTGGCCGTGGCTGGTGAGGAAGGATTCCGGATGGAACTGGACCCCGTGGAGGGGAAAGGTGCGGTGTTGGAGGCCCATGACCACGCCGTCCTCGGTCCAGGCGGTGACTTCCAGCTCCGGGGAGTTGGGCTGCGCCATGAGGGAGTGATAGCGGGCGGCCCCGAAAGGTGAAGGGAGCCCCTTAAAGAGGCCCCGGCCCTGATGAAAAACCTGGTGGCGCTTGCCGTGCACCGGGATGGGGGCCTTGACGGTGACGCCGCCGAAGACTTCATTCAGGGCCTGGTGCCCCAGGCACACTCCCAGGATGGGGATATGTCGATAAAAATGGGCGATGACCATTTTGCTGATGCCCGCCTGGTCCGGGGCCTTGGGACCCGGCGAGATGCAGAGCCAGTCGGGCTGGAGCGCCGCGATGCCAGTAAGATCGATCTCGTCGTGGCGGAAGACCAGGACTTCCAGGTCGAACTCGTCGAACTCATAGAAGAGCTGCACCAGGTTATAGGTGAAGGAGTCGTAGTTGTCGATCATCACCAGGCGCATCAGCCGCCCTCTCGCCCTGTAGCGCGGACCTGCGTGTCCGCCCTCTGAGGGCGCACAACCAGGTGCGCCCCGACAAAATAAAATAAAAAAAGCCGCCCAGTTGAGTCTGGGTGGCTCGCGCCTGACATAACTCTGGCTTGATACTATGATACGGCCTTCCGGGCTGTCAATGGTTTTCTGCCTCGAAAAGTTCTTTAAATCGGTGGCACAGGCTTTCCAGCCGGTGCGAATGAAGCAGATTAGTCGAGCCCAGCCTGGAAAAGCTGCGCCACCATCACCGCTTGACCAACCGCGCGGCGGGTCCTTACGGCCCGACCTCGGCAGGTTAATCCCCGGCTAAGGCCCGCAAGCGGACGAAGTAGAGGGTCCCGAAGGAATTTGGTTCCAGGCGATGGAGTTCAAGGTTATATTTTGGGACGTAGCCAACGTCATAATCCACGCCTTCGGCCAGACCCATGGCCCGGTCCATGTCGCCGTCGGCCACCATAAGGAGGGCCTGCAAAAAGACCGCGCCGCCGTTCCGGGCGGTGGGATCGTGGGCAAAGACGGCGCCGCAGCGGCAGGACCCGGCGGCAAAATCGTACCATTGATCGCCTTCCACCTCCACCGGCCGCTGGAATTCGGCGCGGCAAAATGGGCACCGGGCCGGCAGGGTGCGGTCACGGAAGAGCTTCGGCATACGCCACTCCTCACCAAAAACTGATTAAGGACTTATCCGTAAAAATCTGTTAAGATAAAATTATATTATACAATAAAATTATTTAGTTATGCATGGAAAGCCTGTATACTTGAAATCGTCACCCAACAATCTCGATACAGGAGCTTTCCATACAAGCAAAGGATATCAAACGACTGCTTATTAAGCAACTCAAAACCAATTTCCCTAACCGGCATCGATTGGCAGTCCTTGGGGCATTTCCTGCCATTTCTTAAAGAGGTGGATCGATGGATAAGTCCAAACTCAAATTCATCATTGACGCCTTGATGTTTCTCTGCCTGATGGCCATGGCGGGGCTGGGGTTCCTGATGAAATACCCCCTGCCTTCCGGGCGGGACGCCTGGGCCAGATACGGGAGCAACCGGCAATTCTCCTGGCTGGGCTGGGACCGGCACGATTGGGGCGATATTCACCTCTACCTGGCCTTTACCCTGCTGAGCCTGCTCGTTTTGCATGTCATCCTCCACTGGCAGCAGATCCTGGGCCTGTTCCGGCGGGTGGTCCCCGATTCCCGGCGGCGCTACCGGCTCGCCCTGATCTTCCTGCTCCTCAGCCTGCTGCTGATTTATTTCCCCTTCCTGATCACCCCGGACAGTAAATCCCGGGGGCGGGGGGGCGGCCGCTCCCAGGTGGGCGGCGCTGACGCCGCGGGGCAGGGGCGCCAGAGCTATCCTGCCAATACTTACATCTTGCGGGTCAGGGCGCCGGTGCTTTTCCCCGAGAAATTTTATCTAAACTGCTTCGACAAGGGCATCGCCGGCATCATCATCAGGTCATGCGGGGTGGAGCGCCCCTGCGAGGGAGCCTAGGAATCTTTGGCTAAGTGCGTTGACCGGGTTTATGTGCTGATGAAGGAGCGCGGCCTGGACATTCGGAGGCTTCGACTGACGGCCACCGCCCCAGCGCGGCCCGGCATCAGGTATTATATTCAGAGGGTCGGACGGGCGCCGGGACGCAATCTTTAGCTCTTCCCGGCCCTTCACCCCCAATCTCAATAAGGAGGCTGACATGGCAGAATCGTTGAAAATTGTCGTAGTGGGCGGGGTGGCGGCCGGTCCCAAGGCCGCGGCCCGGGCCCGGCGTTGCGATCCCCGGGCGGAGATTACCATCCTGGAAAAAGGGGATTATACCTCCTACGCCGCTTGTGGCATTCCTTTTTTAATTTCCGGGCAGACCAAAGAGATCAAGGACTTGCTGGCCACTCCCGTGGGGGCGATGCGGGACGCCAGCTTCTTTAAGAACGTGAAGGACATCCGGCTCCTCACCGGCAAAGAGGTGACGGCCATCGACCGGGCTAAGAAGCAGGTCTGGGCCCGGGACCGGGCCAGCGGACAGGAAGAGATCTATCCTTACGATAAACTGGTCCTGGCCACCGGCGCCACCCCGGTCAAGCCCAAAATCCCGGGAATCGATCTCGCCAACATATTTCAGGTACGCCAGCCCTCGGACGCCCTGAGAATCCTGAAGGCCCTCGAAGAGACCAAACCCCAGCGGGCTGTGATCATCGGCGCCGGAGCCATCGGCCTGGAATTCTGCGAGGCCCTTAGGCGCCGGGGTCTGGAGGTCACGGTGGTGGAGGCCCTGGAACAAATCTTCCCGGGCTTGCTGGATTTCGAGATGGCCGCCATCCTGCAGCGTTACGTGGAGGAACAAGGTGTGCAGGTCAAAACCGCCCAGCGGGTCACTGGCTTTGCAGGGGACTCCCAGGGCCGGGTGGCCCGGGTGATCACCGCCCAGGGTGAGTATCCCGCCGAGCTGGTCATCGTGGCCATCGGGGTTAGGCCCAACGTGGAACTGGCCCGGCAGGCTGGTCTGGAAGTGGGCCAGACCGGGGCCCTGGCGGTGGATAAATACTTGCGCACCTCGGATCCTGATATCTATGCCGGCGGGGATTGCGCCGAAAATTTCCACCGGATCCTCGACCGGCCGGTGTTCGTCTCTTCCGGGGAACTGGCCAACGTGCACGGCCGCATCATTGGCACTAACTTAACCGGCGGCCAGGCCCGCTACCAGGGCATGGTGGGGACCTTTGTCACCAAGGTCTTCGACTACACGGTGGGGGCCACCGGCCTTACCGAGGCCGCGGCCCGGCGGGAAGGCCGCACCGCTCTGGTCACCGGCCTGGTCCCCGCCCTGGACCATGCCCATTATTATCCCGGGGCCAAGTTCGTGGGCCTGAAGATGGTGGCGGAGGCTCCCGGCGGCAGGCTGCTGGGGGTGCAGGTGGTGGGCCCCGGTGACGGCGCCAAGCGCCTGGACGTAGCCGCCGCCGCCCTCACTCTGGGCGCTGACGTGCACACCATCAGCCAGTTCAATCTAGGTTACTCCCCCCCTTATAACACGGCCATCGATCCCCTGGTCAATGCCGCCCAGGTGGTAGAGAACAAACTTACCGGGTTAGCTCAGGCCCTCTCGCCTATGGAGGTGCAGAAGCTTACCGAACAGGGCAAGGACTTCATGCTCCTGGACGTGCGTACCCCGGCGGAGTTCAAGGAAGTGCGCCTCAAGCATCCCAAGGCCTTCGCCGTGCCCCTGGGAAAACTGCGGGAGAAGGCCCAAGACTTCCCCAAAGACAAGCTCTACGTCACCTTCTGCAAGTTCAGCCTGCGGGGCTACGAAGCGGAGAAGATCCTGGAGAGCCTGGGCTTCGAACAGGTGAAATTCATGGACGGCGGCCTAGTCCACTGGCCCTATGAACTGGAAAAATGAAGGCCGGGGAGGAGCCAGAACGCGCCACTTTTCCCTTCGTGATGGCCAATGCGGCCCAGGCCATGGACGTGGAAGCCGCAGTGATCTTGCAGGGGAATGGGGTGTATCTGGCTAAAAAGGGCTATGTTGATGACATTACCTTTTGTCGAGATGACCAGCGCCAAATCTACGGCGGTTTACTAAAATTATTGCAACCCGGGACGCGCCTCATACCAAACTGCGTTCATACAGGTAATTTATGTTCCGTAGGGGCGGACCCATGTGTCCGCCCTCAGGTTG
>PEWM01000055.1 GCA_002779455.1 Deltaproteobacteria bacterium CG07_land_8_20_14_0_80_60_11 | reverse complement strand
CACGCCGGTTAAAAAAATGGGGAAAGGGCCTGGTGCGGCTCACTCCTGGCAGATTCAAGAGGCGGGCTTTGAGGGCTCGGGGTTCCCCGCCGGCCCAGGCCATGAGCAGGTAGAAAGCATGCCAGCCATGGTCCACCAGAATACCCCCCAGGGAGTTGGCCGAATCCTGCCGCCAAGATGAGAGTCCCCCCCAAGGAAAGAGGTGCGATGAACCTCCCAGGTTAATTTCCGGGGCGAGCCAATGGCTCCGGCCTGCACTTGTTCCCGAGATAGGGATAACAAGGGAGCATATTTCCAGTTGTGCACCGTGACTAAAGCGGTAGAACTTCGGGCCAGGGCTTGGTTAAGTTGCCGCCATTCAGCGGGCGCAAGCGTCAGGGGTTTTTCGCAGAGCACATGCAAACCGCGTTTTAAGGCGGCCAGCACCAGAGGCGTATGCGCGGAGGGGGGCGTGCAAATATCCACAAAATCCAACTCCGGCTCTCCCAGGAAAAGAGCCTCCATATCCGGATAGAGGCGAATTTGCGAAAGCAGGGCCCGGCATCGGTCCCGGCGTTCCGGCAGAGGATCGGCCACTGCCACGACCCGAAACTCCGGGCGATTTTGCCAAGCCGGCAGGTGGGCCAGTTCGGCCACCTTGCCAAACCCTACGATGGCTCCCTTTAAAGGACGATCAATGATATGACACCTCCCGCTCAATATAACCGAACACTTCATCCAGGATGGCCACCCCGGCCTCGGCCTCGGCCCTGGTAAGAGAGAGGGGCGGGTTGATCCGGAAATGGGGCGAGTAATTCATGGCCAAAAGACCCCTCTGCAGAGATTCCCGATAAATGATTTCACATACCTTATTGTCCAGGGGTTCCTTGCTGCGTCGGTCTTTTACCAGTTCCATGCCGATCATCAACCCCCGCCCCTGCACCGAGCCGATGAATGGGTATTTTTCCTGTAATTCCTGACATTTGCCCAGCAAGAAGGCTCCCACCCGGTCAGAGTTCTCCACCAGGTTCTCCTCCAGGATTGTTTCGAGAGTGATCCAGGCGGCGGTGGCCGCCAGGGGGTTGCCGCCGTAACTGGAAGAGGCGGCTGAGGGATTGGCGTAAGGCTTGGCCGACATGACAGTCCGGCTGGAGATCAGACCGCTCACCGGGAAGCCGTTCCCCATGCCCTTGCCGATGGTCATGATGTCCGGGGTCACCCCGAAGTGTTCCACGCCAAACAACCGGCCGGTGCGGCCGAATCCGGTGAGCATCTCATCGGCTATCAGCAGGGCCCCGTGGTCTTTGGCGAGTTGGGCCAATCCGGGTAAGAACTCCGGTGGCGGCACGATATTCCCCGCGGTGCCCTGGATCGGCTCGACGAGAATTGCGGCCAATTCGCCGGTAGTATTGAGTTTGATGACCTGACGGGCAAAATCAAGGCAATGGATGCCGCAGGCCGGATATTCCAGGCCGAAGGCGCAGCGGTAACAATCGGCATAAGGAGTAAGAGCCAGGCCGGGGTGCAGCGGGCCCCAGTGTTGTTTGAAAGTGCTGCCCATCAGGCCCAGCACTCCACCGGTTTTCCCATGAAAGCCTCCCCAAAAGGCCAGGACCTCGAATTTTTTCGTATACGATTTGGCCAGGCGAACGGCCGCCTCAACGGCTTCCGACCCGCCGGAATAAAGTTGCGTGAGACCGAGGTCCCCCGGAACTTGGGAAGTCAGGCGGGTGAGAAACTTTACCCGGTTTTCGCAGGTGAAACTGCCAACTGTCACTTTGTTGAGCTGATTGGTCAACTCCGCGATATAGCGCGGATGACTGTGCCCAAGCGAACAGACGCCGATGCCGGCCATAAAATCCAGGTACCGTCTGCCATCCACATCGGTGAGAACGCGACCTTCCCCCCGATGGAGGACCAATTGGGAAAGGAGGGCTAAATTCTGGATGCCGGGAGAAATGACTTCCTGTTCGGCGAGGAACAAGTCCAGGGATCGAGAGTGAGAATCTGCGTTAGAGGGTCCAGAGGCATTCAACATGACGAGCGATCTCCTGGGCCGCGGCTTTCCGACAGCGAGAAAAGCTGGGCCAGTCATTTAAGTCTATGAGCATTAGGGGCCCTTCCGGGGTCTGGATGACGTCTCCCCCGAAAACCTCAAGTCCGATAAGGCGGGCGGCGCGTCCGGCAAGAGCTTTCAGGGGATTAATTAAAGGGCCATTCACCGGTTCACCCGTGGCCGACCAAAAAGCCTGGAAAAAGCGGCCCGGGCCCACGGCATAAAATTTGATTTCCTCACCAGGCACATGTTCTTGCCATACCAGGCCATCAAACCGACGGCGGGTGAAATCGCCCAATGCGGCCTGGGCTTCTGCCAAGGTACGCACCTGCACGACATCCCCCGGGACTTCCGCATGAACCTCGGGCCTTTTCAGCCAGCCGGGTCCGGGAAATTCCCGGGGCCAGCGACCCCGGGTTTCTTTCAAGGTAAAGAACCTGGTGGCCGGATAGGGAACCCCTGCTGGGGCCAGCAAAGGAAAGAGATTGCGGCGATAACATCGCAGCACGGCCTGGGGAGAATTGATCAGCGGTAGCCCAGCCCTTTCCCAAAGAAACAGGCGTCCCAAAGCCTCGGGGCCCTGGGCCAGGTGCAGGATTCCGGTGGCCCGCGGCGGCTCGGAAGGGAGGTCGCTGGCAGACAGATACCTGACCTCGCAACCCCGGGCGGCCAAGCCCTGCAACACTTCCTCCAAAATGGCGGCATCGGCCTCCACCTTGCCTGGCGACAACTCCTTTTCCCGGTAAATGCCGTAAATCAAAGGGGCCATGGCAGGGTTCCGGTACTTAAAAGGAGTTCGCCGCGCTCAATGTCCGCCGGGCAATCCACATCCACGGCGGGGCCCACGTCAACCCCCATCAAAGGATAATTATCCCGAGCCAGCATTGCCAGGAATTGCCGCAAGGCTCCCAGCCTCAACTCCCGAGCCCGGGGTTCATAGGCAAACACCTGGGGGTGAAAATAGTAGCATCCGGCAGTGATGAAGGGGCTAACTTGAGGCTGGCCCACGGAGATCACGCGGCCTTGAGAACCAACCTCTACATAAAGGGGGGATTCATCCTCCTGATAGGAGGTGAGCCCCAGCACTCCCAAGGCCGGGGCCGCCTGAGCTTGGGTGACAAAGCGGCTCAACGCCCCTGGCGCCAGGATTGCATCCACCGTCAGCAATAAGAAGGGGGTATCCAGATAGGGTTTGAGCGCTAACAGGCTCTCCAGAGAATTGGGGCTGTCCCAGACCAGCACATCTATCGGCAGGGGCCAGACATTGCCTTTCAGATATTCTGCCACCTGCGGGAATACCGGAGTAGTGATTACTGCCCCCCTGCGGGCGCCGGCAGCCGCGGCCTCTTCCAAGGCCCGCCCCACCAAGGTGCGGCCACCTACCTTAACCAACGGCTTTGGAATGGCGATTCCCCCCTGAGCCAGACGGCGGCCCCGACCGGCGGCAATGATCCCCACTTTCATGACAGCAGGCCCTCCAAATCGCCCAGGCTGCTGATCTGATAATCGGCCAAGGCTGGGTCAAAGTCAGGCGGCAACGGGGCGGACATGGCGTCGTTACGCAGCCAGATGGTCACCAGGCCCACCTGCCTGGCCGGGCGGATATCCTGATTATATGAATCCCCCACATAAGCCACCACTTCCGGAGCAAGGTCCAGGCGGCGCAGAGCCAGCCGGAATATTGCTGCATCCGGCTTCCGCACCCCCACCTCGTGGGAATCCGCCAGGGCCATAAGTGATGGCTTGATCCCGGCTTCAGCCAAGACGCGGGCGGCATTGCCATAGGAATTGGTGACCACCCCCAGACGGAACCGCTGGGCCAAACGGGAGAGGATCCCGGCATTCCGATGCAGGGTTTGGAGGCAGGAGGCCAAAAATTTCTGCACCAGGGCGCGGTGTATTTCGGCCCTTTCGACCTTGAGAACTGCCAGTTGCCGGCTGACGTGCAGATCAATTAAACCGGCCAGATTCAGGTCAGCCCCCCGAGGATCTTGTAAACAGTAAGCTTCTGCGTCATAAAACGCGGTCTTCAGCTCTTCCCAGGCAACCTCTGGCAAATATTCTTGATAAAGCAGGTAGAACCGATTGAGCCAATGTTCGCCGTCGGCATCCAGGGTGCCCCCCAGATCGAAGAGAATTCCTTGCAAATTTTTAAAAAGTCGAGGCGTCATAACCAGGCCGTGGAGAGAAAAGATGCGGAGATTGATGGGTGTCTCTGTCATCAAAGGACAAAACTAACCATCTTTCCGCTTTTTCAACGTTTGGTAAGCCCAGGGCTCCCACCCAAACAGGGGTTTGAGAAACGGTGTGGATCGGGCCTTTTGATCCTCCAACACCCGCAGCAGTGCGGGGAGAATTGTCAAAGCCGCCAGCAAGACGCTCAGGCTACCCACGGCAGCCAGCAGGCCCAGGCTGAAGACTCCCCGGTGCCCGGATACCATCAAACTGCCGAAACCTGCGGTGGTAGTCAAAGCGGCCAGGGCCACACCTTTGGCGGTGCTGGCCGGGAGGGTCATGGCCCGGGCCGACTTTTCCAATTGCCAGCGGGTTAAGATGATTATCCCGAACTCGGCCCCCTCCCCTAAAATAAGGGGCAGGAAGAGGACATTCGCCTGGTTGAAGCTTATGTCCAGGAGCCACATCAGGTTAAGGGTCCAACCGGTCCCCACCAGTAAGGGGGTTAAGGCCAGCAAACTCAACTTCAGGTTGCGAAAGAATAACAACAGCATGAAGGTGATGGCCAGCAAGGCTATTCCCGCAGCCCAGACACAGGCATTGCGGAAGGCGGAATTAAAGACGTAAAGCATTACCGGGTCCCCCACCACGTTGGGGTCTATCTTTCGAAGATCCTGGACAAAATGCTTCAGATTATCCAGATCCCAGATATCGGCGGACGGGAAGATCTGCATTATAAAAATGCCCGTGGGGCTGACAAACCGTTGGCGCACCGGTGACGGCAAATTCGCAATCCCGGGGAGGTCAGCATCGAGGTTGGCTTTCAACAGATGCCATTTTTCCGTGAGGTCGACGCAGAACTGCTTTTCAAGGGCGGAAAGGCGCGAGGACACCTGGGGGTGCTGAACCGGATCCAGAAGAGGCAGGATCTGGGAAAGGAGCAGGTTGACATCCTGCAATTGTTTCCGGGCGCCATCGTCTTCCGATTTCCCCAAGTCTTTCTGGGCCTGGGACATTTTGAATTTGATCCGTCCTAAGATATCGGCCAGGTCTTCCGCGGCGGAAACAGATATGGGGGCGGCGGAAATATTTACTTGGGTTAACGGCCTCAACTCCCGGATCATGGGAAGCTTTTCCTGGGGATCATCAGGCAGGAAGGATAGGATGGATTCCACCCTGGAGACGCTGCTTAAGCCTTTCAGGGCCTTGGTCTTTGCTTGGAGTTCTTTGAGGGAATTGGCGGTCATGATCCCGTAAACACTGGAATAGCGCGAACCTTCCAGAAGTTTAAGCTCCCACACCACGGATTCGGTTTGTGAATTT
Source organism: Deltaproteobacteria bacterium CG07_land_8_20_14_0_80_60_11 (assembly GCA_002779455.1). Taxonomy (GTDB): domain Bacteria; phylum Desulfobacterota; class Desulfobaccia; order Desulfobaccales; family 0-14-0-80-60-11; genus 0-14-0-80-60-11. The sequence continues at coordinate 19 of PEWM01000055.1, read as the reverse complement.
TGTAAGTTGAGAGGGTTTA
>PEWM01000024.1 GCA_002779455.1 Deltaproteobacteria bacterium CG07_land_8_20_14_0_80_60_11 | reverse complement strand
CGGCATCCGCCAAACCAGCCGGGCCGTCAGCGGAGAAGGGTGAGACCGGCAGGGGCGGCAAGGATTGAATCGAGGTTCACGCGGTTGAGATTTGCTTGAGCCCTCAGCTTCGAAAAGTTCTTGGTGGCGCCGGCATCTTGCCGGTGCGGGCGCACAGGCTGGAAGCCTGTGCCACCAATACTACCATGTACCAGAGGCGGGCACTGAGGCCCGCCCCACCGGTGGAATTAGACGGTGGGGCGGCCGTCTCTGGCCGCCAGCCGATCAGTTGCCCCCTTGGGGTTTGGCACCGCGCCAGTGAGTCGGGAAAAGTAAGGAGAACACTCCCTTGAACATACTGCTGACCAATGACGACGGCATTTACGCCCCGGGGCTGGCGGTCCTCTACCGGGAGCTCAAGCATCTGGGCGAAGTGGTGGTGGTGGCCCCGGAAAGCGAGCAGAGCGCCGTGGGACACGCCATCACCCTGATTAATCCGTTGCGGGTGAGAGAAGTGCGCCTCGACGGCGGCGTGGAAGGCTTCGCAGTGAGCGGCTTTCCCGCCGACTGCGTCAAAATAGCCATGGCGGAGTTGCTCCCCAACCCCCCGGACCTGGTGGTCTCGGGGATCAACCTGGGCCCCAACGTGGGCATCAACGTCCTCTACTCCGGCACCGTGTCCGCGGCCACCGAGGCCGCCATCCTGGGGGTGAAGGGGGTGGCCTTCTCCCTGGACTCCTATGACGAGAACGCCGACTTCGCCGCCGCCGCCCGCCTGGCCCGGGAGGTGTTGGAGCAGGTCCGGGGCTGGGCCGCCTGGAACAACGGGGTTTGCCTCAACGTCAACCTGCCGCACCTGCCCCGGGCCGAGGTCAAGGGGGTCAGGGTTACCCGCCAGGACACCGGACCCCTGACAGAGCATTTCGAGCGCCGGGTGGACCCCCGGCGGCACGTCTATTACTGGCTGGCGGAGATCAACGCCCGCCCGGTCCAGGATCCGGACACGGACTACGGGGCCCTGGCCCAGGGCTATGTCTCCGTCACTCCCATCCACCACGACCTCACCGACTACCGCAGCCTGAAGGATTTACAGACCCTGAAGTGGGGATAACCATCGATAATCGCCATTCCTTGATCTACATCAAACAATGTTTATCATAAAATTATTAGAGTGAAGCCAACGAAACCTGCAAAAGGCCATGGCCAGGACATGAACCCACCCGTATCCGCGCTCAACCTCCGGGGCGCCGCCACCCGCATCGTGTTCGCCGAGCAGGATCGCTTCCTGGCCCGGGATATCCAGCGGCTCAGCGGCGCCAACCTGAGCCGGTGCTTCCACTGCCGTACCTGCGGCAACGGCTGCCCTTTCATCCGGCACATGGACTACCCGCCCAACGGGGTCATTCGCCTGGTGCAGTTCGGCATGCGGCAGCAGGCCTTGGAGTCGCACACCATCTGGATCTGCGTGGGGTGCCACACGTGCTCCGTCCAGTGTCCCATGGGGATCGACATCGCCGCGATCATGGCCACCCTGCGGCGTCTGGCGCTGGAGGAGGGGGCGATGATCGCCGAGACCAATATCCTGGATTTTCACCGGGAGGTCCTCCATTCCATCAAGCAGTACGGCCGGGCCCACAAGCTGGGGATCATGCTGCGCTACAAGGCCCGGGTCCGGCAGTGGTTCGCCGACCTGGACGTGGGCCTGAGAATGTTGGCCAAACGCAAGATGGACCTCAAGGCCTCCCGGGTCAAGGCCATTAACGAAATCACCCGTCTGTTCATCCCTTACTGGAAGAGATAGCCATGCCCGGCAGCGGCCACCACCTGACGGACCTCTCGTATTATCCCGGCTGTTCCCTGGAGAGTTCGGCCCGGGAGAGCAACATTTCCCTGATGGAGGCCGCCGGGATCCTGGGCCTCAACCTCATCGAATTGGAGGACTGGAATTGCTGCGGCTCCTCCTCCGCCAACATCCTGGATAAGGAGATCGCCTTCTCCCTGGCGGTGCGGAACCTGTCCCTGGCCCCCCCCGACCGCCCCCTCATGGTCATGTGCCCCCGCTGCCTCTACCACCTGCGGGAGGCCCATCAGCGCCTATCGCGGGAGCCGGAAACCCTCCGGGCCCAGGAACGCCGCTGGGGCCGGCCCATCTCCCTGGACCTTTCAATCATCCACTTTTTGGAAGTGCTGGTGCGCCTGGGACCGGCGCGCCTGAAGCAGGGTCTGGTGCGGAACCTCAACGGCCTAAAGTTCGTGCCTTACTATGGCTGCACCTTATTCCGGCCCCCGGCGTTGCGCCAGGGGACCTATTACCAGGGGGAGCTGGGCAACGTTCTGACCATGCTGGGGGGCGTCCCCCTCAACAAGGCCCTCACCCACCGCTGCTGCGGCAGTTTCTTGAGCGCCGCCCGGGCCGACGTGGTCACTCCCCTGGTGAACGAGATTTTGGCGAGCGCCGTTGCCGTGGGCGCGGAGTGCCTGGTGACCTCCTGCGCCATGTGCCAGCTCAACCTGGAAATCCGCAGCACCTGGGAGCCCCGGCTGCCCATCTTTCACTTTTCCGAAATTTTGGCCCTGGCCCTGGGGGCGGAGGATTACGAGGGCTGGTTCAGCCGTCACCTGGTGGACCCCCGGCCTCTCCTCGCGGCCAGGAACCTGATCGCCTAAAGTTTTTCCCAGGCAAATCACCCCCCATGCCCACGCCAGGCCCGCCGCGCCGGCGCGCCGGCGCGGGCTCCCGAGGCAAACCCCTGGGGGATGACGGGCCGCGGCTACTAAACCGGGATGAGAAGATCGGTGCGGCAGGGACGGAAAAGCCAAGGCGCCGACGGGGCCGGAACTGCGCCGGCCCCCCGGGCCGCCCTTACCACTTGGCGTCGAAAATGCTGGTAACTTTGGAGAGGATGCCTTTGGGTTTATCTTTGGCGGCCAGGAGTTCTTGACACTCCTGGATGCGCTCCTTGGCTTCGGCGTTCTTGGGGAAATCGGGATAATCCTGCGTGAGGGCCTGATAGCGGTCGATGGCGGCCTGGTAGCGTTTGGTTCTATAATAGAACTCGGCCACGTAGAATTCGTGTTCCGCCAGATCCTTGCGGCAGCGGGTCAGATAAAAGTCCGCCTTGGCGATATATTCGCTGTCGGGGTATTTTTGCTTGAGCCGCTTGAATTCGTCGATAGCCTTCAGGGTATACGTCTGGTCCCGGTCGATGGTGGAACGCTGGCGATAGAAACACTGGCCTTCCCGGTAGATGCAATAAGGCACGGCCTTGTTGGTGGGATGGAGTTTTTCGAATTCCCGGTAGGCCTGGTGGGCTTCATCGAATTTCTTTTTAAAGAAATAGGCGTCCGCCACCTTAAGCTGGGCCAGGAGAGCCTGTTCACTGTAAGGGTAGCGGTCCCGCACCTTTCCGAAGGTGTCGATGGCATCATCATAGTTCTTCTTTTTCAGTTCCTTGATGCCTTTCTCGGCCAAAACTTCCGGGGGCCTATCGTCAGATTTCTTTTTGCCGAACCAGCCCTTGACGGTACTGCAACCGCTGAAGGCGAACACCAGGACCAGTGCCAGGAGACCTTGAATGACTGCTTTTTTGGTCATAGGTTACCCTCGCTTCAGCTCTTCCAGGTAGTTTCCCGCGGCGATGGCCGCCACTGACCCATCTCCCACGGCGGTGCTGATCTGCCGCCAGAGTTTGGCGCGCACGTCCCCGGCGGCAAAGATGCCCGGAATTTCGGTGGCCATGATGACGTCGGTAAACAGGAACCCCCAATCGTCCAGGGGCAGGAGATCCTTGAGCCAGCCGCTGTTGGGCAGCATGCCGATGGCGATGAACGCCCCGGTAATCGGGAGCAGGGTTTCTTCCAGGGTTCTTACATTCTTGATCTTAGCGGCTTCCAGGTTGTCCGGGCCCAAAAACTCCACCACCTCGCTGTCCCAGTGGATCTCCACCTTGTCCAGCTTTTCGAGCTGGAAGACCCGTTCCTGGAGGTATTTGGCGCCCCGGAATTGATCCCGGCGGTGGATCAGGTGGATCTTTTTGGCAAAACGTTCCAGAAAAAGGGCTTCGGTGAGGGCGTTGTCACCCCCACCCACCATAGCAATGGTCTCGTCTTTGAAAAAGGCGCCGTCACAGGTGGCGCAGAAGCTGACCCCCCGGCCGGTCAGTTTGTCTTCTCCCGGGACCCCCAACCGCCGATAACGGGCGCCGGTGGCGATGATGACGGCGCCAGCGGTAAGCTGGCCATCCGGGAGGACCACCGTGTGCATCGGCTGTCCGGGTTTCAGTTCCAGGACTTCCTGGCTGCGGATTAAAAGGCCGAAGCGCTCCGCCTGTTGCCGCATCCGGTCGCTGAGCTCGAACCCGGTGATCCCCTCCGGGAACCCCGGGTAGTTCTCCACCAGGTCAGTGGTCATCATCTGCCCGCCGTGGATGAGCTTTTCCAGGAGCAGGGTCTTGAGGCGGGCCCGGCCGGCATAGATGCCCGCGGTCAGCCCGGCTGGGCCGCCGCCAATGATGATGAGGTCATAATCCCACGCAGGCATGCCGGACCGATGGCTTAGAGGGCTTTCTTCAAAGCGTTTTCAATAATGGAACGGGAGACGGCGCCGGTGATCTGTTCCGCTACCTGACCCCCCTTGAAAATAATCAGGGTCGGGATGGCTCTGATGCCGTATTTTGCCGGGGTTTTGGCATTTTCATCCACGTTCATTTTGGCCACTTTGACCTTGCCCGCATAATCCCGGGCCAACTCCTCTACCACCGGGCCAATGGCCCGGCAGGGGCCGCACCAGGCCGCCCAAAAATCCACCAAGACCGGAATATCGGACTTCAGGATTTCCTGTTCGAAATCAGCGTCGCTTACCTGAAGAGGTTCAGCCATTCTTTTCCTCCTGAGATAAATTGGAACTAATTTTGCTATTACTATCTTTTTTGGGCGCTTGTTGTCAATGACTTTTCCGGGGCCTGAACCGTCAAGGCGCTCCCGACCGGATCCGGGGCACGCCAGGGGACAGTCCGGGAAAGGGCCGGGCCCGGGACGGCAGTTTTATTTCGCCGCGCCACCCGGAGAGGCCGGACTCCGAACCCCGCCGCATCTTCCGTTTCCGGCTGGCGCGGCATCTAATACCGTGTTCGTTTTGTAGGGGCGGGTTTCAAACCCGCCCCTACGAGTGATTTCAGTAGGTTGTATGAATAATTTGTTTCATTTCAAAGTGAACATGGTATAACCCACGCGGCGGCTGGCGTCCCCAATGAGTGTCCATCCGGGAAGGTGATTATTAGATTTATTTTATATTATCCTGATCATCTGCCCCTCCTCTGAAAAAGATGAGCCTGATAATTTTACCTAACAATGCGGTTCCTAAGACAATAGCCACAATCACTCCAATAAATATCGCCAGATAAATACTTATCTTAAATAAAAGGACCAGTATGGGAACCACGAATATGGCTAACACTATTACCAGACACCCCATGAAGAAATCTTTTGGTCCCAGTTTGTCGATTTCGTTTGCCATTGGTATTTTCCCCACACCGTGGCGCTCTTTTGGATAACCAGCACATAAAGAAGACCCAAGCTGCCTTGAAAAGTTACTTAAATTGGTGGCGCAGGCTTTCCAGCCTGCGCCAAGGAAGCAGGTTAGTCGTGCACAGCCTGGAAAGGCTGT
>PEWM01000079.1 GCA_002779455.1 Deltaproteobacteria bacterium CG07_land_8_20_14_0_80_60_11 | reverse complement strand
CTATTTAGATTTGAGATGATAGATATTGCCAGGAAAGCAATGGCGGATTCGGGGGCAATTATCTGCGATGATTCAGATGGATATGGTTTTTATGAGGGCTTCAAAGATAGCGGTTTGAATCGGGTGGACTTCTTTGGGTATGCGCCGGGTGTCATATTACCTCGCTGTTCATCAATTTTCTTCGGCAACGGTTCATTTCTTTTCGACCCACAACACCTGATACCTGTGATTGCTAAGGAGTGAGAGCAGGCCCACCGGCAAGGCGCGGTGCAAGTATGCGCCAGATGCTTGTATCGCTCTCTTGCCATGTTCGAAACTGATAAAAAAATCCAGAAGGGGTTAGATCGGATCAACATAGCGCCATAAGCGCTTTGGGTGAGGAGGATTTAATAACCAAAGGGTTCAAAGATTGCCGTCCCGCCGCGGCTGGCAACGTGGACAGAAAAAGGTGCTGCGCCCGGCCTGGACCAGGCGGTCGATGCGGGCGCCGCAGCGGCAGGGTTCGCCGGTCCGGCCATAGACCAGGAGCTCCAGCTGGAAGAGGCCGGCCTCGCCTTTGCTGTTGAGATAGTTGGCCACCGTGGTGCCGCCTTGCTTAATGGCGCGCCTGAGAATCCTCCTGGTCTCGGTGAGCACCCGGCCCCAGTCGGCGAGGGTCAGGCGGGCCGCCGGAGTGGCGGGGTGGAGCCGCGCCGCCAAGAGGATTTCACAGGCATAAATGTTGCCGATGCCAGCCAGGATACGGGCGTCCAGGAGGAAATTCTTGATGGGCCGGGACCGGCCCCGGGCCTGCTCGGCCAGCCAGGCCGGGGTCACTTTCCGGGAGAACGGCTCGGCCCCCACCCGGGCCAGGGGCAAGGGGTCCTCCCCGGGTGGAAAGACCAGGACCTGGCCGAAGCGCCGGGTATCCTGGAAAAACAGCTCCAGCCCGCCTTCCAGCTGAAACACCAGGTGAACGTGGGGCAGGGGAGGGGAGGGGGGCGGTCCCAGGAGCAGATGGCCGGTCATGCCCAGATGAATGAGCAGGGTGACACCGCCTTCCAGGTCGAACACGAGGTATTTGCCCCGGCGGCGCAGGCCCTCGAGGCGCCGCCCCAGGACCCAGCGGCGGAGCTCTTCGGGGGAGGACTGCTGCCGCAGGCGTTTGGCTCCCACCTGGACGGCCAGAAACCGGCGTCCCACCAGCACCGGGGCCAGACCCCGGCGGATGACTTCCACCTCCGGCAGCTCAGGCATGGATTTTATCCTGGCCTAAAAGAGCATGTCCAGGAAGTGCTCGTGGTATTCCTGCAGCTCTTTGTGGCATTCCCCGCAAAAGAGGCGCACTTCCCCCTGAATCTCGGAATCATCGCTCACCGAGGAGAAACTGCCGTCTTCGTTCTGGGCGTAGAAGGTGGTGATGGTCACCCCCTCAGCGACTTCATAGAAATCCGTATCATTGCCGCAAAAAGGGCAGGCAATCTTCATTTCCCATTCTCTTGCTGAATAATCTGTTTGAGATCTTGCTTGTACAAGGGGTTGCTGGGCTCCAACTTGCGGGCCAGTTCGATTTCGATGGCCGCCCGCTTATATTGTTGCCGGGAAGCCCGGGTCTTGCCCGATTTTTCGTAAATCCTGCCCTTGTGGGCGAACAGGCAGGCCAGGTAAAAATGGGTGCGGGGGTTCTTGGGGTTGAGTTCGTTGGCGGATTGTAGATCGTGCTCAGCCTGCTTGTACTTCTGCTGGTGGTAATGGATGATGCCCAGGTTGCGCCACAGGACCGCGCGGTGGGTCTTGTCGGGGGCCTTTAAGGTCTTGAGGATCACGAGCTCCAGGCGGGCCATGGTCTGCTGATCGTTGAGGGCTTTGCCGTCCGCCAGCAGGCGGTCGCTCAGGTCCGCCACGGCGGAGGGCGACATCTCACCGCCGGTCAGGGCATCTTTCAGCCTGGCCGAATCCGAAGTTACGGGAGGGGACGGCTCCACCGGGACCGCAGCGGATTCCGGGGGCGGCGCCACCGGCGCCGAGCCGCAACCCACCGTTCCACCCAGCAGCAAGAGCGCCAACCAGGCAGCCACCATACGTCTTATCATCAACCCAAGATCTCACTCTGCCAGATGGAATTTATGAACTAGTATCCTATCCACCGCAGGCCGTCAACCCCTTTTTGACCAGAGTCCAGGGGCAAACCCCGGGGGATCACCGGTGAACCCAGGTTTATCTACCTTCGCGCCGGAGGGCGTTAACCCGGCTTTCAAGCAAAACTAAAATTTGATAGTATTTAAATAATACGCTATCTTGGGGCTCAATTCCCATCACCGCCAAATTGGCCCGGGGGCGACCAAATTTTGGAAACATTTCCAAAGGATCAGAAGCACCTGGAGCAAATTCTGGACTACCTGCCGGATGGGATTATCTGCCATGACCGGGAGCGGCGAATCATCTGCTTCAACCGGGCGGCGGAAGCCCTGACCGGTTATGCCCGGCAGGAGGTTTTGGGCCGGGACTGTCACGAGGCTTTCGGGCGGCCCTTTTGCGGCAATCAATGCTCGTTTTGCGGACAGGCGCCGGATACCTGGACCAACCTCAACTATCCCCTCAATATTGTCACCAAGACCGGTGAGCCCAAACAGGTTCAGATGGCGGTGGTGGGCATGACGGATGCAGAAGGGCGCCTGGTGGGGGTTCTCGCCACGGTGCGTGACATCACCAGCCTGGTGGGCTTGAAATTCTGGACGGAGGAAGCAACCGGGTTTGCCGGCATTGTGGGGCGGGACCCCAAGATGGTGCAGATCTACCGGCAGATCCAACAAGTGGCGGAGCATGACTATCCGGTACTGATCACCGGGGAGACCGGCGCCGGCAAGGAGTTGGTGGCCGCCGCCATCCACAGCGAGAGCCGGCGGCACCGCAGCCCTTTTGTGCCGCTGAATTGCGGGGCCCTGCCGGAAGGGCTGGTGGAGAGCGAACTCTTCGGACACGTCAAAGGCGCCTTTTCCGGGGCCGTGCGGGATAAAAAGGGCCGGTTTGAGCTGGCGCACGGGGGGACGATCTTTCTGGATGAAGTGGCCGAGCTGCCCAAGAACCTGCAGGTAAAATTGCTGCGAGTTTTGGAAGATTGCACCTTTATGCGGGTGGGCGGCGAGACACCCGTCACCGTGGACGTGCGGGTGCTCAGCGCCACCAACCGGGACCTCAAGCGGGAAGTGGAAAAACAGCGTTTTCGCGAAGACCTCTATTATCGCCTCAACGTGGTGCCCCTGAAGCTGCCGGCCTTAAGGGAACGGCAGACCGATATCCCGCTCCTGCTGGCCCATTTTCTGGCGCAGGCCGGGAACCGGGGGCAGCGCACCTTAAGTTTTTCCCCCGGCGCCGTGGACCTGATGGGGCGCTACCCCTGGCCGGGGAATGTGCGGGAATTGCAGAACGCGGTGCATTATGCCCTGGCCGGGTGCCAAGGCGAGGTGGCGGGGGCGGAAGACCTGCCCCAGGAAATCAGGCGGAGCAGCGCGTCTCGGGGCCCCGCCCCCAAACTCAATCCGGCGGTAGTGGCGGCCACCCTTAAGCAGTGCGGCGGCAACAAGGTGAAGGCCGCCAAACTTCTGGGGGTAGGCCGGGCCACCCTCTATCGCTTCCTGGTGTCTCAAGAAGCATCTCTGTCTCACCAGGAAGGCTGAGACAGTTACTCACTATAATCTTCAGGATAATCAATCAGTTATCATAAGACGGTTGGAGGTGTCTCATGGCCGCCCGCCGCTACGCGGCCGCGGCGGCCTCGGCCGCAATTCTCACTTATTTCACAAGTAACTGATTTTCCTATCAATTTATATTGACGAGATCAGGGCCTTAAGGGTGGCACACATCTTGAATAGTGATTAAAGAAAAGATTCGGGGAAGCAACCGAGTTTCCCCGGCACATTACCCTTAAACCGATCCAGATCAGCAATCTGGGAAGAATCTGCCCATGCCGCCAGCTAATCAATGCATTAAGAAGACCCTAAAGTTGGCCGATCTCATGCTGAAGTTGGCTGACGAAGGCGATGCCGCCCGGCAAGACGTCGGGTGCGGCGTCCTTTACGGCGTCCTGCGGGATGCGGCTTACCGCCTCAAGAAACTGGCCGAGGCGGAGCGGGAGGCCCACATCAAAAAGGGCGGCTGGAAGAGCTGAGACTAAAGGAGACAGCATGACTAAATCTGAACAATTTCTGATGGAAGCGTTTGCCGGTGAATCTCAAGCCAACCGCAAGTACCTGGCTTTTGCCAAGCAGGCCGAAAAAGAAGGCTATCACCAGGTGGCCAAACTCTTTCGGGCCGCGGCCGCCGCGGAGACCGTGCATGCCCACGCCCATCTGCGGACGGCGGGCGGCATCAAGAGCACGGCGGAAAATCTCCAGGCGGCCATCTCCGGGGAAACCCACGAGTTTGAGCACATGTATCCGGAAATGATCGCCGCGGCCCAGGCCGAAGGCAACAAGGCGGCGGAACGGAGCTTTAGCTACGCCAACGAAGTGGAAAAAGTGCACGCCGGGTTGTATGAAAAGGCCCTGGCCAACCTGGACAAAAAACCGGAAGACGTGGACTACTATGTATGTTCAGTGTGCGGCTACACCTGTGAAAACGAGCCGCCCGATAAGTGCCCGGTGTGCAACAGCGGCGCCAAGGCATTTTCCAGGGTGGCGTAAGACCTCAAACGAAGTCCGGTAAGGAGATAAAGACATGACCGAGAAACTGCAAATCTACAAGTGTGAAGTCTGCGGCAATATCGTCGAGATGCTGCACGCCGGGGCCGGCCAGATGGTTTGCTGCGGCCAGCCCATGAAGCTCAATAAGGAGAACACCACGGATGCCGCCAAGGAAAAGCATGTGCCGGTGATCGACAAGACCGCCGCGGGCCTCAAGGTGACGGTGGGGAGCGTCCTCCACCCCATGGAGCAGACCCACTATATCGAGTGGATCGAGGTCATCGCCGACGGTAAGGCCTACCGGAAGTTTCTCCACCCGGGCGAGGCGCCGGAGGCGACCTTTGAACTCAAGGCCGAGGAGGTTACGGTCCGGGAATACTGCAACCTGCACGGGTTGTGGAAGGCGTAGGCGCTCCGGTCGGTAGCCCAAGATACGATAAACCCCCGGCCGCCAGGTTGGCCATCTGGCGGCCAGGCCTGGCCCAGGAGACGGGAGCCGGTGAACCGGTTTCTTAACTCGCAAACGGTATGTTTCAAAGGAGAGACCTGATGAAAGTATTGATCGCTTATGACAGCAGATCGGGGCACACGGAGAAAATGGCGGAATATATGGCGGAAGCGGGCCGCATTGCCGGCCATGAGGTGGATGTGAAGAAGATTTCGGAGATTAAGAATGAGGCCGGTCTGGCGGGTTATGATGCCTATCTCTTCGGCAGTCCCACCTATCACCGGGATATGACCCAGGGCATGAAAACCTTCCTGTTCCTGGCCCAGAAAGCCAACCTGGCCGGCAAGGTGGGCGGCGCCTTCGGTTCTTATACCCACAGCGGCGACGCCCCCAAGCTGATTTTTGACACCATGGAGTTTGTCTTCAAAATGAACATGACGGACCTGGGGTCTTTCAACCTGCTGGAGCACCTGGTGCACACCGGCGAGGGGCTCAAGGACTGCCACGACTACGGGAAGGGAGTTATGACCAAATTGGTCAAATAGGCGTTCGGCGTTGCCCCCGGGTCTAGGCCATGGCCTGGGACCCGGGGGGAATCGCGGCGGCAAAGTCCACATCAATCTATTCACGGAGGTTGCGCCCCTCATGGACGTCTTGATGCTTTCACGCCTGCAGTTCGCCGGCGCCACGTTTTTCCATTTTCTCTTCGTCCCTCTGACCCTCGGGCTCTCCATCCTCATCGCCATCATGGAGACGGTCTACGTCAGGACCGGCGACCAGGACTACCGGCGGATGGCCAGATTCTGGGGAAAGATCTTCATTATCAACTTTGCCGTGGGGGTGGTGACCGGCATCACCCTGGAATTTCAATTCGGCACCAACTGGGCCCGCTACTCCAAGTATGTAGGCGACATCTTCGGCTCTCTTTTAGCCATCGAAGCCACCCTGGCCTTTTTCCTGGAATCCACCTTTCTGGCGGTCTGGATCTTCGGCTGGAAACGGCTGTCTCCCAAACTCCACTGCCTCTGCATCTGGCTGGTGGCCTTCGCCTCTAGCATGAGCGCCCTGTGGATCCTGATCGCCAATGCCTGGATGCAGCACCCGGTGGGCTTCGTCCTCAGAAACGGCCGGGCCGAACTCTCGGACTTCCTGGCGGTGGTCACCCAGCCATTTGCCTTTCAGATTTTCTTCCACACCGTCAGCGGGGCCTACATCCTGGGGGGTTTCTTCGTGATGGGGGTCAGCGCCTATCACCTGCTGCGGCAGCAAGAGACCGCCTTCTTTACCAAATCCTTCCGCCTGGCCCTGACCTTCGCCCTGATCTTTGCCGTCGCCGAGGTGGTCCAGGGGCATATCCACGGCGCCGAGGTGGCCAAGCTCCAACCCACCAAACTGGCGTCCATGGAGGCCCTCTGGGACACCCAGGCCAATGCCCCCCAGGTCTTGTTCCTCATTCCCGACGAAAAGAACGAACGCAACCTGGTGGAGTGGGGCAAAATCCCCGGGGCGTTGAGCCTGCTGGCCTACCACTCCTCCCAGGCCACAGTCAAGGGTCTCAAGGACTTTTCCCCGGAGGATCGCCCCCCGGTGGCTTTGACTTTCGTGGCGTTTCGGGTGATGGTGGGCCTGGGATTCCTGTTCGTCCTGCTGACGGTGGTGGGCTGGTTCAAGCGGCGTAATCTGGAAGCCAGCCCCGGTTATCTCAAGATCATGCTCTACGCCATCCCCCTGCCGTACCTCGCCCTCCAGGCGGGCTGGATCGTCACCGAAGTGGGGCGGCAGCCCTGGATTGTCTATGGGCTGATGCGGACCAAAGACGCGGTATCCCCCATCGCCACCTCCCAGGTGGCCATCAGCCTGGCGGCCTTTATCCTGGTTTACTCGGCCTTGGGAGTCCTCGCGTTTTATCTCATCGGGAAACAGGCCCGGCGCGGGCCGGAGCCCCTGGCGGCGGCAGCCGGTCAAGGGGAGGAGTCATAACATGCTGGAAACTACCTGGTTTATCCTGTGGGGAGTCCTGTGGTCCGTCTATTTCATGCTGGACGGCTATGATTTGGGGCTGGGGTCGCTCCTGCCGTTTTTGGCTAAGAATGACACAGAACGGCGCATCATCCACCGCGCCATGGGACCGTTCTGGGACGGCAACGAAGTCTGGCTCATCACCGCGGGAGGGGTGACCTTCGCGGCTTTTCCCACCACCTACGCCATGATGTTCAGCAGCCTCTACTCGGCGTTGATGCTCATCCTGTTCGCCCTGATCTTCAGGGGCGTGGCCCTGGCCTTTAGGGGGGAAGTAGATAACCCCCGGTGGAAGGCCTTTTGGGACGGTTGTCTGGTCGTGGGCAGCTTCCTGCCCGCCTTATTGTTCGGAGTCGCCTTTGCCAACATCTTTCGGGGCCTGCCCATCGATGCCGCGGGAATTTACCGGGGCAACCTGTTCACCCTGCTCAATCCCTACGGCCTGCTTGGCGGGGTGTTGTTCGTGTGCCTCTTCCTGGTGCACGGCTCCCTGTGGCTGGCGGTCAAAACCGCGGGCGCCCTGCAGGCCCGGGCCGGGGCCATGGCGGGCCGGCTGTGGCCGGTGCTGCTGGTGGTGGCGGCCATGTTCCTCCTGGGCACCCGCACCCAGACCCCGCTCTTTAACAACTACCAGGCCCGCCCTGTGCTCCTGCTGATTCCCACCCTGGCGGTGGCCTCCCTGATCTACACCTACGTGTTGATCCGCAGAGCCGCCTGGTGGCAGGCCTGGTTCGCCTCCAGCCTGACCATCGTGTCCATTACCCTCTTCGGCGTGGTGGGACTCTACCCCAACCTCTTTCCTTCGAGCCTCGCCCCCGCCGCCAGCCTCACCGCGTTTAATTCGGCCTCCAGTCCCCTGACTTTGAAAATTATGCTGGGGGTGGCCCTCACCTTCGTACCTCTGGTGATTGCCTACCAGACCTGGGTGCATTTCCTCTTCAAAGACAAGGTAACGGAACAGGACGTGACCTACGACGAGGGCTATTGAGCCGGTATCTAGGGGGCGGCAACGTGGATTGGAACCCGCTCTCTCTTCTGGTCGGAGAGGGGAAGGGGTGAGGTGAGTTTTGCCCCGCCGCGGTCATCTCGGGTTGAGTGGCCGCGGTTTTTTCTGAGAAAGCAGAAGCTCGTCAAGCTGACCACCAGCAGCCCCCTACCCAGCAGCCCGAGATCAGGAACACTTCAAGCCAAAGCGCCCTCCCGCCGGTTTTGGCGCCCTGTCGGTTTCCCGGGGCGATACTTAAATTTGTCTTACTCCCGGTTGATTTGTCCCCAGCCCTTGACAGCCGGGCGGCAACCGCATAAAACGTCGCGAACCGGGTTTCTCCGGCAAAACCATCTGGAGATGTGCCGTGTATTGGGATGCTAACCTTGAAACCTTAAATCCGGCGGCGGTGCAAGAGCTGCAATTGAGCCGCCTGCGGCAGACGGTGGAGCGCGCCGCCCACAGCCCCTTTTACGGCCGGCGTTTTAAGGAAGCGGGCGTTGCCGCCGCCAACCTCCGGTCCTTGGAGGATATCCGCCGGATTCCTTTTACCACCAAAGACGATCTTCGGGCCCACGGCCAGGAGATGCTGACCCGGCCGCTGACCGACATGGTGCGGCTCCACGCCTCCTCCGGGACCACGGGCCAGGCTACGGTGATCTATTACACCCGCGCCGACATCGAGGCCTGGGCGGACCTGGTGGCCCGCTCCCTGTACATGACCGGGATGCGGGCCACGGACGTGTTTCAGAACATGATGGGCTACGGCCTGTTCACCGGGGGGCTGGGGTTCCACTACGGCGCCGAACGGCTGGGGGCCCTGACCATCCCCGCCGGGGCCGGCAACAGCCAGCGCCAGTTGCAGCTGATGCAGAAGTTCGCCACCACCGCCATCCACATCATCCCCAGCTATGCCCTGTATCTGCTCAACACCTTTGCCCAAAACGGCCTGGACCCCCGGGACCTGCCGCTGCGCCTGGCCTTTGTCGGGGCCGAGCCCCACTCCGAAGACATGCGGCGGCGTATCGAGGCGGCCTACGGGGTCAAGGCTTTTAACTCTTATGGCCTGTCCGAAATGAACGGCCCCGGGGTGGCGTTTGAGTGCCCGGAGCAAAACGGCCTGCACGTCTGGGAAGACGCCTTCTTGCTGGAGGTGCTGGACCCCGAGACCCTAACCCCTTCGCCGCCGGGAGAGGTGGGCGAACTGGTTTTCACCAACCTCTCCCGTGAGGGCATGCCGCTGTTGCGCTACCGCACCCGGGACCTGGCCTCCTTTGACGACTCACCCTGCCCCTGCGGCCGCAGCTTCCGCCGCCTGTCCCGGATTATGGGGCGCACCGACGACATGGTGATCATCAAAGGGGTCAATATCTTCCCCCTGCAGATCGACAAGGTGCTCATGGCCATGCCGGAGGTGGGCACCCAATACCTGGTGGAATTGATCCGGCAGGATTACCGCGACCAGATGCTGGTCAAGGTGGAAGTGCAGCAGAGCTTTTTCCAGGAAGACCTCAGGTATCTCAAGCAGTTGCAAAAACGGATCACCGAGGCCCTCAAAAGCGAGCTGCTGGTCACGCCCCGGGTGGAACTGGTGGAGCCCAACACCCTGCCCCGGAGCGAAGGCAAGGCCCAGCGGGTCGTGGATAAGCGTCTATCAGGCTAAGGTCCGTCAATGTTTCAGTAGGGGCAGGTTTTAAACCTGCCCCTACGGGTGTACAAAGCCACCGTTCCTTGACAATGGCCGGGTCCGGTGTTAAAAAAACACAATGTGGAGGGATGGCCGAGTGGTTTAAGGCAGCGGTCTTGAAAACCGCAGACCGGAAGGTCCGTGGGTTCGAATCCTACTCCCTCCGCCATCTAAATACCTTAATTTGTTATAAGTTAAATTGTGAAACGCCTTTAAAAACCGTCACAAAACCGTCACAAAATGGCCCCAAAGATGGGGCCTTTTTAATGCTTCACCAGATTTCTTGACCATACTTCCGGGCCAGTCCCGGGAACTTCGCCTGGACTTCTCCCACCTCATCAAAGAAAAAAGGGTAACACATCGGACGAAGCGTTACCCTTTGTTCCGTTTGTAGCATTTTTCTGAGAAATTAATTGACATATAACGATCAATATATTATATAACGATCATACCGCTCAGGATGAAAACTTGATGAAGGTAGTAGGTTACATTCGGGTAAGCACCGACGGACAAGAGGCAAGCGGGCTGGGTCTGGAGGCTCAACGGGAAAAGATCATGGGCTATTGCGCCCTCTATGATCTTGAACTTATGGACTTGGTGCAGGACACGGCCAGCGGCAAAGCCATGAAAGGCCGTGATGGTTTACATCGGACCCTTGCCATGTTAAAGAAGGGGGAAGCTGAGGGTTTAGTCGTTGCCAAACTGGACCGGCTAACCCGAAGTGTTCGAGATCTCGGCCTTCTCCTTGAAAAGTATTTTGCCGGCAAGTACTCCCTCTTTGTGGTAGCCGAACAGGTAGATACCCGGACGGCAAGCGGCAGGTTGGTCTTGAATCCCTTGGTATCGGTTGCCCAATGGGAACGTGAGGCTATCGGGGAAAGGACGGCTGCGGCCCTGAAAGCCAAGCGGTGTCGGGGCGAGAAGACCGGCGGCGACGTTCCCTTCGGGTATGAGTCGGACCCGGCCACCGGGAGGCTGACTGAGAACCCCAAAGAACAGATGGTCATCGGATTGGTGAAGGACTTGCGGGAACGGGGTTTTGGCTATAATACTAATTGCACGTCAAACATAGAGTATTGAGCCACTCGAAGTTTGTCATGGAGCGTACGATTTCCGGTT
>PEWM01000010.1 GCA_002779455.1 Deltaproteobacteria bacterium CG07_land_8_20_14_0_80_60_11 | reverse complement strand
CCACAACCCCCCAGGTGGCTGCCACCAGGACCTCCGCCAGGCTGGTCAGGCTCTGGGTGAGACGCTGGTAAATCTTAAAGATGAAGACCAGTTTGGCCCGTAGGCTCGCCTGACCGGCCTGGAGGCGGTGGAGTTCCAGGGCGAAGGCGGTATAATTTTTACTGAACAGCTCCCAGGCCAGGGCGTCTTTGCCGGAATAATGCCGGTACAGGGCGCCTTCGGCGATCCTGGCCGCGGCGGCGATATCCCGGATGGCGGCGCCGTTGAGTCAAGCATTTTTCCCCGTCCACCCGGGGTGGGGAAAAAGTCCATTTTCCTTTATAATGGAACTCGTGATGCAGGGATAATCAAAAAACCATTGCCCACCAGGGAGGTAAGAGCTATGAAAGTGCTGGCCATATCCGGGTCGCCGCGGCCCGAGGGGAATACCCGGCTGCTTTTGGAAACCGCGCTTAAGGTACTGGAGGGCCACGGGATCGCCACCGAATACCTGTCGCTGCACGGCAAAGACATCCGGCCGTGCCAGGTCTGTCTGAAATGCGCTAAGGACAAGAACCGCTGCGCCCAGGAAGACGATTTTATGCCGGTCTTTGAGGCCATGGCCGCGGCCGACGGGCTTATCGTAGGCTCGCCGGTCTATTTCGGCTCGGCCACCCCCAACCTCATGGCCCTCTTAGACCGGGCCGGCTACGTGGCCCGCCACGGGGACAACGTCTTCGCCCGCAAGGTGGGGAGCCCCATCGTGGTGGCCCGCCGGGCCGGGGTCAATTTTACCTACGCCCAGTTGCAGTTGTGGTTCTGCATCATGGGGATGTTTGTGCCGGGCTCCAGCTACTGGCCCATCGCCTACGGCCTCAAACCCGGCGACGCCGCGGCCGACGCCGAGGGCCTCAAAACCATCACCGACCTGGCGGAGAACATGGCCTGGCTGCTGAAGAAGCTGGCCGCATAAATTATCGGCGCGTCCCCGTATGGCATGGTTGGCATGAGTCAGCCAAAGGCTCTTACAGAAGTAGGGGCATGGCGTGTTGTGCCCCTGGCATTACCATTAAAAACCGCCCGAAGGCGGCAGAAAAAATCCGGCTATTTCATCAGAGATATTTTATCAGCCAAACGTTGTTCTTCAGAAAATCTAAACGGCAGGTCCAATGTTTCATTGATAAATTCAATAAGGCAACGATTTAAAGCGGGGTTAATTGGTGGGGTTTGTGAAAAGATTTCTTTCCCGGCGGCGATAAAGCCTTTAACCTGTTCTTTGGTGCCGAGCATGTCGGCAAGGCCTTCAAAAAAATCAGCAAAGCGTTTTGCCTTAACAATAAAATAAATATTATTCTCATGAAAATCTAATAAGTCTCTGGCATAAGAAAGCAATAAATCAAAAGCAACGGGGGGGTCATTAGGAGCAAGGGAATGACCAAAAATAATTCTATCTTGTCGGTCGAATCCAAATAAATAAATAAATTTAAAGCATGATTCTGGTGCGGCCAAATGGTCTGAAATGATTTCAGAAGCTTCATCAAGGGTCAAACGGTAATCTTCATGGTCTGGGTCGTAGAGAGGCAAAGTCATCTTACCCACAGGTCGCCGGAGTGGAGGGCTGGCTTCTTTTTTGGAGAGGATTTTGGTGCTTAGCCAGCCGTGAATAATTATTAAAAATATAAATAACAAACCATCAAGAATGAACTTAATAAAGAAATTATTAATATAAATGTGAATGAGTGAAATGCCAAAAAGCCATAATAAAATGAAAAGTATAAATGATATCCATGCATAATATTTAAGCATTTTTATCACCAAACAACTTTTGATGGCATTATATTATTGAAGCCAATTGGTCATAGACCAAATCACGCGACAGGGCGAGGAATGCTCAATCTTTGGCGGCCTTCAGGCGTTCGGTGACGCTGGGGAAGTATTCCATCCGGGTGTGGGGCAGAAACAGGGCGGCGATGTACTGGTCCATGAAGCCCGGGGTCTCCGAGAGTTCGAAGTTGGTCATCATGTCCGCCACCCGGCGCTCCTCCTCCAACAGGTCTCGGGAGAAGGCCAGGAGGGACGCCCCCTGGAGGGAGGCGTTGCCCACGTAGTGGTAGTTTTCCCGGGGCAGATCGGGCAAGAGGCCGATGGCGATGGCGTTGTCGATGTTGATGAAATTGCCGAAGGCCCCGGCCAGGATCACCTGTTCCAGGTCCTCGAGCCTGAGGCCGACGTTTTCCAGCAGGGTGACGTAGCCGGCAAACATGGCGCCTTTGGCCCGCATCAGGTTGTCGATATCGCCCTCGCTCAAAGTGATGTCCTGGCCGCTCTGGGTGTCGGGGGCCATGGCCAGGACAAATTCCCGGCCCTCGTCGCCCAGGCGGATGCGAGGCGTGTTGAGGCCGTCCCGGAACTTGCCGTTGGGGGAGATGATGTCCGCCTCCATCATGGCCGCCAGGAGGTTGATCAGGCCGGAGCCGCAGATGCCCTTGGGTTTCACCATGTCGATGGTGATAATCATGGGTTCGTAAGTGGCGGGATTGAGGCTCACTTCCTCGATGGCGCCGGAGGCGGCCCGCATGCCGAACCTGATGCCGCCGCCCTCGAACGCCGGTCCGGCGGAGCAGGCGGCGCAGGCCAGCCACTGCTGGTTGCCGATGACGATCTCGCCGTTGGTGCCGATATCGATATACAGTGTCAGCTTGGGGTCTTTGTAGATCCCCGAGGCCAGGACCCCGGCCACAATATCGCCCCCCACGTAACTGGACACGGAACTCACCGCATAGATAAACACGTGGTCCGGCACCTCCAGGCCCAGGTCCCGGGCCCGGACCGGCGGGAGGTGGCAGGTGGCGGGGGTGTAGGGGGCCAGGCGGATATACTTGGGGTCGATGCCGTAGAACAGATGGGTCATGGTGGTGTTGGCGGCCACCGTGATGTGGGAGATCTCCGTCACCGGCAGCTGGTGTTTTTTGAGGACCCGGTGCATTACCTGGTTGATGGTGGCGGCCACCGAGCGCTGCAGCTTTTGCAGCCCCTGGTCTTTCTGGCTGAAGACCATGCGGGTGATGACGTCGTCCCCGTAACTCATCTGGGAGTTGTAATCCGCCCCGGTGCCGATGATCTTGCCGGCGGCCAGATCAAGGATCTGGACCCAGACGGTGGTGGTGCCGATGTCAATGGCGATGGCAAAGTGGCGCTGGCTGGTATCGCCGGGCTCGACGTTCACCACCCTGGGCTTCCGGGACCGCCGCTGGGCAAAGTCCAGGGTGGCCGTGACCCGGAAGTTGTCCTGCCGCATTACCTGGGCCAGATGGCGCAGCATGAAGAAATCGGCAGCCAGGCTGTCCAGGCCGTGCTGGCGGGCCAGACCCTGCTCCAGGCGGGCCAGATCACAGGCATTGTCCGACAGGGAAGGGGGCGGCAGCGCCACGAATTTCTTCTGAAAGGCCGGGTTATAGAACCCGGCGGACTTCAAGGCCTCCAGGTCGATGGGGCTGGGGCGCAGGCCCACGCCACCCCGGCGGCGGGTCAGGGTGCGCCGGTCCAGCAGGGACTCCGGCGGGATGCGGATCACCACGTCGCTGTGGATGAAGCTCTGGCAGGCCTGGCGGTACCCTAAATCCCACTCCTCGTCGCTGAGCAGCCCGGAACGGGTGCTCGTGAGCTCCCCCGATTCCAGCAGGACCTTGCATTTGCCGCAGACGCCCTCGCCGCCGCAGGAGGCATTGATGTGGACCCCGGCCAGGAGGGCGGCCCGCAGCAGATTCTCCCCGTCCGGCACCTCGACCGTAATCTCGTATGGCTTGAACGTGACGTGCTTACCCAAGATTCGATCCTGTTCGGAGATGAGATGAGTTGACCCCGGCAGGGCAAGACCCGCCGCCGGGTTTAGGGACTCCAATAACCTCCCGGCATTCTATCACAGGGAAGTGGCAAAAAAAATGATAAATTACCGGCAGATGATGCGGGTGCATCCTTCCGGGTCAGGGGAAATGGGGCTGAAAAGGCCAAGAATGCCATCCGGAGCCGCGTTTATGGTAAGATCCTCAGGGCCGGGAAAACCGTTTAGACGGCAGGGGAGAGGTTCGCCCGGAAAAGGGGAAAATTCGGCAAAAATGCCCGGCTAACCGCCAAATTTGCTCTCCTAGGCCCTGATTAACCCGGCGTCGGCCCAAAATGCCTTGCCGACGCTAAAACCACAACCATAAAACCACATGTTTCCGGATGGGAACTAGTTAGGAAAATTGGCTTTAAGTTGCTTAATAAGTAGTCGTTTGATATCCTTTGCTTGCATGGAAAGCTCCTGTATTGAGATTGTTTGGCGACAATCTCAATTATACAGGCTTTCCATGTATAACCCAATAATTTTATTGCATAATATGGTTTTATCGTAAAGATTGGATAAGACGGCTTCACCATCGATGAAAAAGTAGAGAGATTATGTCTGACCAGCAGTTGAAACAGGCCTTGCGTCAGGGGGAATTATGTCTGGGGAGTTGGATTACTCTGGCCCACCCAGCCATTGCCGAAATCATGGCAAAGGCGGGATTCTCCTGGTTGGCTGTAGACCTGGAACACAGTGTGGTCACAATTCGGGAAGCGGAAGAATTGATCAGGGTCATTGGACTTTGTGGCGTTGTCCCCCTGGTGCGCCTTTCTGCCAATGACCCGGTGCAGATAAAACGGGTCATGGATGCCGGCGCCCATGGCGTGATTGTGCCCATGGTCAACTCGGCGGCCCAGGCGGAGCAGGCGGTTGCCTCGGTGTATTATCCGCCTCGGGGACGGCGAGGCGTGGGCCTGGCTCGAGCCCAAGGCTATGGCGGCGACTTCGAAGGCTACCGGGAATGGTTGCAGCAAAAGGCCGTGGTTATCGTCCAGGTGGAGCATATCCAGGCCGTGGAAAATTTGCCGGAAATCCTGGCCGTCGAGGGCGTGGATGGATTTTTTGTCGGGCCCTATGATCTTTCCAGTTCCCTGGGTATCCCCGGACAATGGGCGCATCCCAAGATGACCGAGGCTATGGCCCGGATTCGGGAAATCGGCGGGGCCTCGGGCAAAGCCCCTGGAATTCACGTCATCGAACCCGACCCGGAGGCGGCTCGCCAGAAGATGGCCGAAGGGTATCGCTTCATCGCCTACAGCCTGGATATTCGGTTGCTGGACCACGCCTGCCGCCAGGGGTTGGAAACTATCGGGAACCTCAAGGAATAATGGAGATCATCGCGATCATTCCGGCCCGGATGGGGTCCTCGCGTTTTCCGGGCAAACCCCTGGCCCTGATTCATGGCATGCCCATGGTGGGCCATGTTTACTTCCGCACCCGAATGTGTCGCCTCTTGCGGGAGACCTACGTGGCCACCTGTGACCGGGAAATCTTTGACTATGTCCATGCCGTGGGGGGAAGGGCGGTGATGACCCTGGACAGCCACGAACGCTGCTCGGACCGCACCGCGGAAGCCATGCTGAAGATTGAAGCAGAGTTGGGCCACCCGGTGGATATTGTGGTGATGGTGCAAGGCGATGAGCCCATGGTGACCCCGGGGATGATCGAAGCCGCGGTGAGTCCCATGTTGCAGGATTCTTCGATCCCGGTGGTCAATTTAATGGCCAGGATCGGCACGAAGGAAGAGTTTGAAGACCCTAACGAAGTCAAGGTGGTGGTGGATCTGCAAGG
>PEWM01000044.1 GCA_002779455.1 Deltaproteobacteria bacterium CG07_land_8_20_14_0_80_60_11 | reverse complement strand
AAGGGATCCTTACGAAAAAGCCCTTAGCCTTCTCCCCCAGTTCCCGTCGCTTCTTTTCCTCTCCTCCGGCCCCGGGGACGGCGGCGCCGCTGGCGGCGGCGTTTGGCCGGGGGGGGCGGGATGGGGATGGCCTCGGGGTCGCAGCGTTCCAGCAGTTCCATCTCCGGCGCGGTCTTGATTTGATGGAGCAGCCAGGTCAACGGATACAGCCTCAGCCGGGTCAGGCGGGCCGGGATGGGCTGGCCCTTGGCCAGGAGAGGCGCCACCCGCTGTTCCAGGGCCAGCATCTGGGAGACCTCGTCCTGCCGGGCCCGGGGAAACTCGATGCCCCCCAAGGCCGCCTTGATCCTCTCCTGGATGAACTCCCGCAGCTCTTTGAAGTCCCGGGGCTGGAGTTCCGGTTCCAGAAAGGCGGTTAAAAATACGGCCCACAGCAGGCTGTCGGACAGGGGGTAGCCGTTCTGGACTAGGAGGTCCAGCCGGCCGATCAACTCCAGCAGGCGGCTCTCTCCCGAGAACCCCAGCCTTCCTGCCCACGCCGGGAAGATGGCATAGAACAGCTTTGAGTCCAACATCAGCTTGAAGAAGGGCCGGGCCGCCCCGCTGTGAAAATCCTTCAGGAGTTCATCCCGCACCCGGGCGGGGGGGCAGGTGCGGATGAGGTGGCCCTTGGCCAGAATTTCCTCCCAGGCCGCGGCGTCGATGGTGAAGCCGATGCGGGCGGCGTGGCGCTGCACCCGCAGCATGCGGACCGGGTCCCGCACAAAGCGCACCGCTGGGTCCCCGATAACCCGGATGCGCCGGGCTTCCAGGTCCTCCATGCCTCCCACGTAATCCACCAGGGAAAAGTCGGCGATATTGTAAAACAGGCCGTTGATGGTCAGATCCCGGCGCTGGGCATCCTCCGCCGGGGTGCCGTAGGTGGTATCTTTCGCGGGGCCGGCTTCGCTCTCCGCTAATTCGTCGAACTCGGAACGGCACCGGAAGGTGGAGACCTCGACGATGTGCCCGCCCTTGAAAAAAACCTGGACCAGCCGGAAGCGCCGGCCGATGATGCGGCTGTTCCGGAAAAGTTTCCGCAGCTCGCCGGGCCGGGCGTCGGTCACCACGTCGAAGTCCTTGGGCGTCTTGCTGAGCAGCAAGTCGCGGACGCTGCCGCCCACCAGGTAGGCGGTGTAGCCGGCATGGTGGAGGCGGTAAAGGACTTTCAGGGCCTCCACGTCAATGTCTCTCCGGGAGACGATATGTTCGGGCCGGGCAATGATGTGGGGTGGGATCTGAGGAGGCCCTGAGGATTCGGACTGCATTGGTTAATTATAATTAAATTATCAACATTTTTTAACCCCTTAATCACTAATAATTGTGAAATACCTGCCGACTCCGGCCCCAGCCGGGAAAAAACCGCCGGGGAGGGGGAATTATTGACAAGCGCGGTGAATCCATATATTTCTAAACTGTTAGAGGTTTAAGCCGGTGGGGGCGGAAAACCGTGGTTATCGCATCCTGATCCTGGGCCTGGCCACCTGGGGCGGGGTTGGCTTCCTCCCCGTCATGCCCGGCACCTGGGGCGCCCTGGCCGCCCTGCCGCTGTGGTATCATCTCGCCCAGACCGGCCCCTGGGGATACGCCCTGGGGGTGGCGGCCCTGATTATCCTGGGCCTGGGGGTGGCGGGCCCCGCCCAGGAAATTTTGGGGCGGACGGACCACCCGGCCATCGTGGTGGACGAAGTGGCGGGCCTCTTAATCACCCTGGCCGGCGTCCCCCCGACCTGGGAGCATGCGGTCATGGGCTTGGTCATCTTCCGAACCCTGGACATCCTGAAACCGCTCCCCATCCGCCGGTTCGGAGAGGGAGGTAATGGGGGCCTGGAAGTGATGGCCGACGACGTCGCCGCCGGGGTGATCGGGCGGGTGGTGTTGGAATTTGTCATGATCTTTTGGGGAGGTGGCTAAGTATTAAGTGGAGGAAGATTTTTCTTTCAAATGCCGACTATACTCAGAATAGAGGGGTTTAGGTTTTTCTTTTTCAGCAATGAAGGCCATGAAAAGCCCATGTGCATATAGAATCGGGAGAAAATTACGCCAAATACTGGCTGAAACCAGTGGTCCTGGCAAAATCATTTGGTTACCATCCTGCCGAACTTTCTTATCTGCGAAAGTTAGTGGCGATTAACCAGGAATTGTTTTTGGAGAAATGGCATGAATATTTTGCCTAAAGCCCACATCGTCTTAATCACCGAAGTATCGTTTGTAGACGAAGTATTGCAGGTATTCCTCTCCGATGGACGGGAAATTCGGGTTCCCTTGGAATGGTTTCCCAAGTTGCGTGACGCCTCCTACGATGAGCGGGCGCACTGGCGTCTCATCGGCAAAGGGATCGGTATTCATTGGCCCGACCTGGATGAAGATTTATCATTGGAAGGATTATTAGCCTAAGTGCAACACGGTCTTCTGGCTGACCGCTGACTGCTGAAAGCTGACCGCTCTATGATGCAAGGCGAGATCATTACCACTGGCACCGAGTTGCTCACCGGACGGGTGGGCGATTTCAACGCCCGGTACGCCGCCCGGCGGCTGCACGAGGCCGGGTTGCCGGTGCAGCGCCTCACCATTTTAGGCGATCATTCGCCGTTGTTTCAGGACCTCTTGGTCGAGGCGTTGACTCGCTCGCAGTTCATCATCGTTACCGGGGGCCTCGGCCCCACCGAAGACGACATCACCGTGGCGGCGGCGGCCCAGGCCCTGAATCTGCGGCTCTTTTTAGATGATGCCCTGCTGGCCCGCATCCGCCGGTGTCTGGGGGAGCGGCGGATTCCCTGGGAGGAGCGCTACGCCCGCCTGGCCCTTATTCCCGAGGGGGCGCAGGTTTTGGACCCCGGCGGCATGGCCTGCGGCTTCGCCCTGAAGCACGGGGACACCCGTCTCTTTTTCCTGCCCGGGGTGCCCCAAGAAATGCGGATGCTGTTCGACGCCCTCGTGTTGCCCGCCCTGGTGGAGTCGGCCGGCGGGGGCGAACGCCTGGCCCAGCGGACCCTCCGCCTCTTCGGCATCTCGGAAGCCCGGTTGCAGCAAGTGGTCTCACAACTGCCGGATTTTCAGCAAGGCGGGGTGACGGTGGGTTTTTACCCCAATTTCCCGGAGACTCACCTGACCCTGACCACGCGGGGGCGGGACCGCCAGACCCTGGAGGAGACCCTGGACCGCCTGACCTCATCCCTGGCCCGGGAGGTGGGGGACGTGCTCCTCGGTTCGGACCTGGTCTCCCTGGAGGGCCTGGTGGGACGCTATCTCCAGAAAAGAGGCCTCACTCTGGCGGTGGCGGAATCTTGCACGGGCGGCCTCATCGGGCACCGCCTGACCGACGTGCCCGGCGCCTCGGACTATTTCCTGGGCGGGGTGGTGAGCTACAGCAACGACGCCAAAGCCAACCTGCTGCGGGTGCCGGCCGCGGTCCTGGCCCAGAAGGGCGCGGTGAGCCCGGAAACCGCCCGGGACATGGCCCGGGGGGTAAAAACGCTCTTTAACGCCGCCATCGGCCTGGCGGTGACCGGCATCGCCGGGCCCAGCGGCGGCAGTCTTGAGAAGCCCGTGGGCACCGTGTACATCGCCCTGGCCACTCCCGAAGGGGAAGAAGTGTGGCGCTATCAATTTCACGGCAACCGGGCTGAGATCAAGACCCTGACCGCCGAGACCGCCCTGGACCGGTTGCGCCGGGAGCTGAAGTAGCTGTCAGCTATCAGCTATCAGCGGTCAGCTTTAAAAACCTATTCGCCTCGTTCCCAGGTTGCACTTGGGAACGACCATGAATGCCAAGCTAAGCTTGACTGGTTAAACGTTCATGGCTGAAGAATTGGCTACCCCCAAGAATGAAAGCCCCTGTAGGGGCGGGTTTTAAACCCGCCCCTACGCCTGGACTTTCACGGTTAAAGCGTTAAGGCGTTCCCAAGCCCAGCTTGGGAACGAGGCGAGTGTACTAAGCTGAAAGCTGACGGCTGAAAGCTGAGAGCTAAAAAATGATCCGCGCCTTTCTGGCCATTGAACTGCCCGAGGCCCTCCGCCTTGGCCTGGCCCAGGTCCAGGAGGAGCTGAAACGGAGCCGCGCCGGCGTGCGCTGGGTGCCGCCGGGCAACATTCACCTGACCTTGAAATTCTTCGGCAACGTCCCGGAGGACGAGATCGGTCCTCTGGCCCAGGCGGCCCGGGAAGCGGCGGCCGAAACGACCCCGTTGCAGCTCCAGGCCACCAGCGCCGGGGCCTTCCCGTCCCCCAACGCCCCCCGGGTGGTGTGGCTGGGGCTGGGAGGCGACCTGGTCCCCCTGACGCAGCTCTTCTACCGGCTGGAAAAGGCGTTTGCCACCCTGGGCTATCCCCCGGAAGGCCGGGCCTTCAACCCGCATCTCACCCTGGGCCGGGTGAAATCCCCGGCCAACCGGGACAAACTGGCCCGGCTGCTGGCCAAGCTGCCGCCGGTGGACTGGCCGCCTTTTAAGGTCGAGGAGTTGATTCTGTTTCAGAGCGTGCTGTCGCCCCAGGGGTCGAAATATACGCCGCTTAAGGTTATTCCGTTGGGGTAATAATCGGCGCATGGTAGCCGCAGGCTTTAGCCTGCGCCATTGACGATGCTGAAAGTAAGAGAAAAACGACACAGGCTATCTAAAGAATTTTACAAAGGCAGTACTTGTGTTGCCTTAACTCTGTGCATTAAAAATAGAGTTGAACTATTCAAAACCCCTGAAATTGTAGATGCTTTTGTTCATATGCTTGACGATAGTGCAAATAAATTTAACTACATTATACCGGTATATTGCTTTATGCCTGATCACCAACATATGATAATTACTGGCACAAATGATGAGGTTGATTTATTAAAGGCGATCATTAATTATAAACAAAGAACAGGTTTTTGGATGTCGAAGAACAAGGTGGGGGCATCATGGCAGAAGGATTTTTATGATCACATAATTAGGAAAGAGGAAAAGTTAGCTACTCATGTCAGATATATACTGGACAATCCGGCGAGGAAAGGGTTGGTTTCGGATTGGCAAGATTACCCATTTATAGGTGCTATCGGCTGTGAATTGGATGATATCCTTATGGGAATTGTCTAACGGACCGAGCGCAGGCTAAAGCCTGCGGCTACCAACAACCCTAATAAAAAAGGAATATAACCATGACCGACCAAACCGCAGACCGCACCAAGGCCCTGGAAACTGCCCTGGGCCAGATTGAAAAGAATTACGGCAAGGGCGCCATCATGCGCCTGGGGGCCGAGGAAAAAATCGATGTGGCGGTGATCCCCACCGGCTGTCTGTCCCTGGACCTGGCCCTGGGGATCGGCGGCGTGCCCCGGGGGCGGGTGATCGAGATCTATGGCCCGGAATCATCAGGGAAAACCACCCTGGCCCTGCACGTCATCGCCGAGGCCCAGCGCCGGGGCGGGGTGGCGGCCTTCATCGACGCCGAGCACGCCCTGGATGTGACCTACGCCCGGAAGCTGGGGGTCAGGACCGAGGACCTCCTTATCTCCCAGCCCGATTCCGGCGAGCAGGCCATGGAAATCACCGAGATCCTGGTGCGCAGTAACGCCATCGACGCGGTGGTGGTGGACTCGGTGGCCGCCCTGGTGCCCCGCTCCGAGATCGAAGGCGATATGGGGGACGCCCAGATGGGCTCCCAGGCCCGCCTCATGTCCCAGGCCCTGCGCAAACTCACCTCGGCCATCAGCAAATCCCTGACCTCGGTGATCTTCATCAACCAGATCCGCCACAAGATCGGGGTGATGTTCGGCAACCCCGAGACCACCACCGGGGGCAACGCCCTGAAGTTCTACGCCTCCATGCGCCTGGACATCCGCAAGATGACCGCCATCAAGCTGGCCGACGAAGTTGTCGGGGTCCACACCCGGGTCAAGGTAGTGAAAAACAAACTGGCCCCGCCCTTCAGAGAGGCGGAATTCGACATCATCTACGGCCAGGGCATCTCCCGGGAAGGCGACCTGCTGGATCTGGCCACGGCCCAGGGCCTCATCGCCAAGAGCGGCGCCTGGTACAGCCACGGCTCCGACCGGATCGCCCAGGGACGGGAAAATGCCAAGACCTATCTCAAGGAGCACCAGGAACTGGCCAACGACTTGGAGCAACAAATCCGGGCTTTCCACGGCTTGCTGCCCGAAGAGGCGAAAGCCCCGCCACAGGAGTAGGATATGACCAGCCGCGAGATCCGGGAGACCTTTTTGCGCTTCTTCGCTTCCCACGGCCACACCCGGGTGGCCAGCTCCTCCCTGGTGCCCGCCGGGGACCCCACCCTGCTGTTCACCAATGCCGGGATGGTGCAGTTTAAAAAGGTGTTCCTGGGAGAAGACCCCCGGCCCTATACCCGGGCCGCCAGTTCCCAGAAGTGCGTCCGGGCCGGCGGCAAGCACAACGACCTGGAGAATGTCGGCTTCACCGCCCGGCACCATACCTTCTTTGAAATGCTGGGGAACTTCTCCTTCGGCGATTATTTCAAGGAAGGCGCCATCGAGATGGCCTGGGAGCTCCTGACCCGGCACTATCATCTGCCGGCGGACCGCCTCTATGCCACCGTCTTCCACGAAGACGAGGCGGCGGCCCGCCTCTGGGAGAAGATCGCCGGGCTGCCGCCTGCCCGCATCATCGGCATGGGCGAAAAAGACAATTTTTGGGCCATGGGCGACACCGGCCCCTGCGGCCCCTGCTCCGAGATCCTCATCGACCAGGGCGAGGACATGTCCTGCGGCCCGGACTGCGGCATCGGCCAGTGCGAGTGCGACCGGTATTTAGAGATCTGGAACCTGGTCTTCATGCAGTTCAACCGCACTGCCGACGGCGTCCTTAATCCCCTCCCCAAACCCAGCATCGACACCGGCATGGGCCTGGAGCGCCTCTGCGCCGTCATCCAGGGAGTCAAGAGCAATTTCGACTGCGACCTGCTGCGGCCGGTGATCGCCGGGCTCGAATCCCTGGCCGGCCAGGCCTACGGCGCGAGCGAACAGCAGAACGTGCCTTTCCGGGTCATCGCCGATCACAGCCGGGCCACCGCCTTTTTGATCGCCGACGGGGTGCTGCCGTCCAACGAAGGTCGGGGCTACGTGCTTAGGCGCATCATGCGCCGGGCCATCCGCTTCGGGCGGCTCCTGAACCTGCCCACCCCGTTCCTGTCCCGGGTCTGCGACCGGGTGGCTGAGGTCATGGGCGAGTTTTACCCCGAACTGGTTAACACCCGCCACATCATGACCCAGGTGGTGACCGGCGAGGAAGAGCGGTTCGCCGACACCCTGGACCACGGCCTGAAGCTGTTGGGCGAAGAACTGGGCTACCTCAAGGCCCACAGCCAGAAGATCCTGCCGGGGGAGGTGGCCTTCAAGCTCTACGACACTTACGGCTTTCCCCTGGACCTGGTTCAGGACACCCTGCGGGAAGAGGGCCTGGTGCTGGACCTGGAAGGCTTTGAAGCGCACATGCGGACGCAACGGGAGGCCTCCCGGCAATCCTGGAAAGGCGGCCCGGGGGAAGAGCTCCCCCTCGTCTACCAGGAGCTGGCGGAGTGGCCGGCCACCCAATTCCTGGGCTACGACGCCCTGGAAGGCGACAGCGACATCCTGGCCCTCATCGTCGAGTCCGGGCACAACGCCCAGGCCGAGGCCGGCGAGGAGGTGGAGGTGATCACCGGGGCCACCCCCTTCTACGGCGAGTCCGGCGGCCAGGTGGGGGACACGGGCCTCATTTCCGGCGACGGCTGGCGCATCCGGGTTGCCAATACCCAGAAGCTGCCCAACGACCTCATGGTCCACCAGGGCAAGGTGGAGGCCGGCGTGGTCCGCGTCAATGACCCGGCGCACTTAGAAGTGGATGCCGAGCGCCGCCGCCGCATCATGGCCCACCACACCGCCACCCACCTG
>PEWM01000110.1:18540-18835 GCA_002779455.1 Deltaproteobacteria bacterium CG07_land_8_20_14_0_80_60_11 | reverse complement strand
GCGGTGCTGCCGGCCATGCGTAAGCTCTGGGCCGGATGCTCAACCCCGCTGCACCTGGCCCTGCCGCCCCAGGAGGGCTACGGCGGTCCCGGCGACGCCCTCAGGGAGGAGGCCCGGAAGGCCATGGAGGCCATGGAGGCGGCCGGGTGTACGGTGGCGGTCAAAGAAGTGGCTGACTGGTCCGCCGGGGGGCCGGCGCCAGCCACGCTCAAGGACTACGGTCTGGTGGCCGTGGCCCTCCCGCGGGCCGTGAAAAAAGACCATGTCCGCCTTAACTGGCTGGCCCAGGTGAAAA
>PEWM01000110.1:3290-18497 GCA_002779455.1 Deltaproteobacteria bacterium CG07_land_8_20_14_0_80_60_11 | reverse complement strand
GAAGTCTGATTTATCTGACCGGACTGGGTCTGTAGTTCGCGGCAGATTTCGTCAACCACAGGGAGGGAAATAACCATGAAAATTTTATTCGCCGGAGATGAACATCCCTACAGCGCCTATGCGCTCAATGAAGTAATCCGGTTGGCCACGAACACCTGGGCCGACGTGACCCTGCTGGCGGTAGCCCCCGCCGAAGCCGCGGCCACACCCGGCGAGGACCTCACCCTGGCCCAGGCCTTGCACGGGTACCGGGAAATTTTTCTCCAACGCGCCGGCGGCGAGGGCTCACCCTATGCCCTGGGGGCGCCGCGGTTTGAGTGGATTCCCGTGAAGGGCGGTCAGTGGGAAGAGCTGCTGGTGAACCGGGGGGCCAAAAAAGACGTGAAGGTGCGCCTGAGGCTCGGTAATGAGGCCCAGGAGATCCTGGCGGAAGCCCGGGATGAAGAAAGCGACCTGATCGTGCTGGGGTGCACCAAGGGGGCGCAGTGCATCTGGCAAGGCTCGGCCCCGGCGCCCCAGAAAGTGGTCAACGATGCCGGCTGTTCCGTCCTTCTGGTCAAAGAGGAGCAGCCCATCAGCCGCATCCTGGCCTGCCTGGACCAGAGCTACATCAGCCAGGATTCCCTGGAGATGATCAATCAGATGGCCACCCTGTACGAGGCGCAGCTGGAGTTAATCGGGCTTTCCCAGGGAGGCGACATGAAAAAAGACGTGTACCGGCGGCTCATCGAGATCGGCGATTACTATGAGGATCGCCAGATCAAGGTGACCACCCGCTTAACCGAGATCGCCGAGTTTGAAAACTTCATCGGCCAGGAACTGCAGCAGGATCTCCTGGCCCTGTTTATGGGGAAGAAATCCTTGCTGGACCGGTTCTTTCCCCAGGATTGGGCCGGCCGGTTCGTGAGCAAGTGCCAGACTTCCGTTTTGGTGATGCGTTAATCTTCGTCTGAGGCTATAATCCGGCAAGGTGACCACTTTCCCGGACGCTCAGCACATGAGAGAGGTGATACCTATGAAAATCCTGGTCGCGGTGGATAAAAGCGAATCGTCGCAACAGGCCCTGCGCTATGCCTGCCACTTGCTGGAACATTTCGAGGCCGACGTAGACGCCCTCTACGTCAAACCCAACTTAGTTTCGTCCGTGGCGGAAACCTCTTATGCGCCCTTCACCACCCGGGCGGATGTGGAAAAGGCCATCGAAACCGAGGCGGAAAAAACCGTGGAGGAGATTTTCGAGGCCTGCGAGATCTGCCTGGGGGGCAAAGTGCCCTGCGCGCCTCTGGTAGCCGTGGGCGACCCCGCCGACGAGATTCTGTACGCCGCCAATGAAGGCATGTACGATCTGATCGTGCTGGGCTCGCAGGGCCACTCCACGATCCGGGGGTTTTTGCTGGGCGCGGTGCACGCCAAGATACTCCACCACGCCTTGCAGCCGGTGCTCCTCATGCGTAATTTCCGGCCGATCCAGAAAATCCTGGTGGCCTACCGGGGGTCCCAGTGCGACCAGGGCGCCCTGGAATTCATCGCCCCGCTCTTTGCCCGGCATAAACCGGAAATCACCATCCTCCACATACAGGAAACAGCCCTGGGCGAAACCCCGGAATTCGCCGAGGCCTGTCTGCTCACCGGGGAGGACACCTTAAAGCAACACGGCTATACCCCCATCAAAAAATTGGCCCAGGGCGACTTTGTGGACGAAATCCTCAAGGCCGTGGCTGTGGAACGCTATGACCTGCTGGTGCTGGGGGCCTATGGGCACAAGCGGCCCAAGTATCTGAAGATGATCAGCGACGAGGCCCTCAACCTGGTCCGGCTTTCCACCCGCCCGGTCCTGGTGTTCCGGGATAAAACCGAGATATAAGGAGGGCTGGCAAAGGCTTTCCGGCCGGTGGCGGGACACCCGAGGGCGGGTGTCCTAGACAAACTTCAAGCCGGTAGGGTACTTTTTACGCACCCGGAAACGAACATTTCGCAACAGTCCTTCATGGGCCGGTGGCACAGCCTTTTTAGGCTGTGCACGACTAACCTGCTTCCTTGGCACAGGCTGGAAAGCCTGTGCCACCAATTTAAAGAACTTTTCAAGGCAGGGGCTGGGGAACCAGCGGAAATCGGCCGGGCCGGCGGCGCCTCCCTTATTTCCCGGCCAAGCCCTGCTGCGGCTTTTCTTACCGGATCTCTTGCCCCCGCCCTGGCTCTTTACCCCGCCTGACGCAGCAATGTTCCTTGACAATCTTGGGGACCCATGATAGTTTAACCAAATAACATCTCAATATTACAGGCCTTTCATGCCCCAAGCGACCAAAGCCGAAATTGCTCCCGGCGCCCTCGAACCCTATATCAGCTCCTGCGTGGCCCTGGCCCAAGAGAAATTACGCCACTTCTCCTCGCTGGCCGAGATTGCCGCCAGGGAAAAGGACCTCAACCGTTACCCGCGCCTTTCGCGCCTGTCGGAGCCCCGGCAAATCCTGGTGCTCGATGAACATGCCGGGCGCCCGGGAAAACTGGCCCGGGCCCAGGCCGCGGTGGTACGGGGAGAAATTCTCTTCGAACATGCCGCCGCGGGTGAGGGCACCCGCTTGATGCTGGGTTCCAAATATTTCCTCACGATCTCCCGGGAGATCACCGTGGCGCGCACCGCCCACCTCATGAGCCAGGAAGCCGGGCGGGTTATTGCCCCGCAGGAGGTGGCGGCCCAACTGGACTGCCTCCCCCAGGAGCTTCTGCCGCTGTCCCTGGGGGCGCGCCACATGCTCCAAATCGCCTTTGACCTGGAAAACCTGGCTCGGGACTTGGGGGAATCTCCCCGGGAGGTGCTCGGGCGTCAGCACCTGTTGATGATCGTTGGCCGGGAAATGTTGGCCCACGTCGAAAAAGATTTTTACCAATGGCATTTTTTCGGCTTCAACCCCGCCCAGGTCTATTTCATGGTGCAGGAGAGCTTTCACGGCCTCAACCTCCAGGGCGGGAATTTTTTCTATGACGTCAACAGCCCCCGCCGGCTCCACAACCATGGGCAGATGGTGATGCAACAGACCGCGCCGCGCCAGCTTTTCACCCTGCTGGGAGCCCATCCCTGGGACACGAGGTTTCACTCCCGGCGAGAGGTGGCCGGCTGGCTGCAGGGTTTTGCCGATAAAATTTCTTATAATATCGAGGATCTGGACTATCTGACCGGGTCCCTGGATTTCCACGGCCTGGGGTTGGCCCTGGAGCTGGGGGACCAGGGGTACAACATGGTCATGGAAGTGATGGCCAACAACCCCGCCAAGCCTCAGAAAGGCGGGATGCTGGCGTGGGACCCGGAGCTCGGGCGGGATGTGATGATTGAAAGCTTTCAGTTGGGCGACATCGAGAACCGGGACATCAAGTTCTTGAACCGCAATTTCAACCATTATCCCAGTCCCTGGGTATGTTGGGGCCGCATCAAGGAACAAGGCCTGCCCATGCCCATCGCCGTCAAGGAAGGGTTCCTCTATTTCCAGCCGGTCCAGGGAGATATCAATTTTTTGGTGAAAACCGCATTCTTCCGCCGCCAGGAGATGCGGCCCATTCATAATTTAAAAAGTCCCGCGGCCTTGCCCCTGGCGATTAATCGCATGTATGTCCAGGACTGCCAGCCCGGGTTTAAAGAATTCGCCCAACGGTGCCACACAGGTTGAAAACCTGTGCCACCATACAGGGGTAATCATGAGCCCACCACGGAAGATGTTAGTCAACGCCGCCGACCCGGAGGTATTTCGGGTCGCCATCGTCGAAGAAGGCCATATTGAAGAGCTGGCCCTGGAGTCCGCCTCCCGGGAACCCACCAAAGCCAATATTTACAAAGGCATCGTGGTCAATATCGAGCCCAGCCTCCAGGCGTCATTTGTCAACTAC
Source organism: Deltaproteobacteria bacterium CG07_land_8_20_14_0_80_60_11 (assembly GCA_002779455.1). Taxonomy (GTDB): domain Bacteria; phylum Desulfobacterota; class Desulfobaccia; order Desulfobaccales; family 0-14-0-80-60-11; genus 0-14-0-80-60-11. Next base: position 14,618 of record PEWM01000110.1, on the reverse strand, counting down.
GGCGGGGAGCGCCACGGTTTTTTGCCCCTGTCGGAAGTGCATCCCGACTATTACCAGGAAAAACCCCAGGGCAAGGCCAATACCAGGACCAAGATTCAGCGAGTGCTGCGCAAAGGTCAGGAGCTCATCGTCCAGGTCTATAAAGAGGAATCCGCCACCAAGGGCGCCTACCTCAGCACCTATATCTCTCTTCCCGGACGCCGCCTGGTGCTCCTGCCCCAACAGACCCATCTGGGGGTTTCCCGCAAGATCGAGAAGGAAGAAGAGCGCCAGCGCCTCAAAGAATTGGCCCAGAAATTGGGGCTGCCGCCGGAGATGGGCCTGATCGTCCGCACCGCCGGGGAGACCGCCAAGACCCAGGAACTGGCCAAGGACATGAAATATCTCCTGAAGCTCTGGGAAACTATCAACCAGGGCGCGGCCGCCCAAATCGCCCCTTGCCTGCTCCACCGGGACCTGGACCTTATCACCCGGACGGTCAGGGATTATTTTTCCCCGGATATCACCACCATCCTGGTGGACAGTGTCGAGGTCTACCAGACGCTGCGCACCTTTATCCTGGAAATGTCCCCCCGGCATGTCCACACCCTTAAACTTTACAAAGACAATCTGCCCATCTTCACCCGCTTCCAGCTGGAAGACCAGATCGACTGCATCTACTCGGAGCGCGTGCCCCTGAAATCCGGCGGCGGTATCGTCATCAACCCCACCGAGGCCCTGGTCTCCATCGATGTCAACTCCGGGCGCTGCACCAGCCAGAAGGAAATTGAAGACACGGCCTTGAAGACCAACCTGGAGGCCGCCGATGAGGTCGCCCGGCAGCTTCGCCTCCGGGACCTGGGCGGCCTGGTGGTCATCGACTTCATCGACATGAAGGACAGAAAGCACCAGAAGCAAGTGGAGCAGGCCCTCAAGCAAAGCCTGAAGAAGGACAAGGCCCGGGTCACGGTGGGGACGTTGTCGAAGTTCGGATTGCTGGAACTCTCCCGGCAGCGCCTGCGCCCCACCGCGGAGGTCAGCGCCTACACGCCTTGTCCGGCCTGCCAGGGCCGGGGCCGCATTAAACGGGTGGATACCCTGAGCCTGAGCCTCCTCCGGCAAATCTCCACCCAGGTGGCCCAGGGTCAGATCCAGGAGGTCCGGGCCGCGGTGCCCCTGGAAGTGAGCAATTTCCTGCTCAACAAGAAACGTAAAGAAATCCTCAACCTGGAAGACCATTACCAACTCAAGATCGTGGTGCTCCCCAAAGAAGGCCTGGGGCCCGAAGAGATTCAGGTGGAATATCTCAAACGGGAGTCAGCGGAGGCCAAACCCGGCCCTGAGACCAAACCGGCGGCCGAACCCCAACCAACACCTGAGCCCCAAAAGGCCGCCGAACCCCAACCGGCGCCTGTGCCTAAAAAAACCGGCCGGCCCAGACGGGGATCAGGCCGGTCCAGAAAGAAAGCCGCGCCTGAAACGGGAAAGGTCGAGCCGCAGCCCGAGGGGGCAGCCGAAGCGAAAACCCTTGCAACCCAGCCCGGCAGCCAACCCGGGCCTGAGTCCCAACCGGCTCCCGCACCGAAAAAGACCGGCCGGCCCAGACGGGGGTCGGGCCGGTCCAGAAAGAAGGCCGCGCCCGAAGCGAAAACGCCGGACCCTGATAATTCCGACTTACTCTAAAGGAGCAATGGCATGCGCAGCGACTTGATGAAAAAAGGCCTGGAAAAATATCCCCACCGGTCCCTCCTCAAGGCCATGGGCTTGACTGACCGGGAGATCGACCAGCCCATTATCGGTGTGGCCAATTCTTATAACGAGTTCATCCCCGGGCACATCCACCTGGACAAGATTACCCAGGCGGCCAAGGCCGGGGTGCGGAGCAATGGGGGCACCCCCCTGGAGTTCGGGGTCATCGGTGTCTGCGACGGCCTGGCCATGCACCACGCCGGCATGAAATATTCCCTGCCCTCCCGGGAACTCATCGCCGACTCCATCGAGATCATGGCCACGGCCCATCCCGTGGACGGCCTCATCCTGGTGACCAACTGCGACAAGATCATCCCCGGCATGCTCATGGCGGCCCTGCGCCTCAACCTCCCCGCCATCCTGATTTCCGGCGGGCCCATGCTGGCGGGCCGCTTCAAGGGCCAAGCGGTTGATCTGATCACGGTCTTTGAGGGGGTGGGGGCGGTGAAAGGCGGAAAGATCGGCGAAGCCGAGCTCAAAGAGATCTCGGAGTGCGCCTGCCCCGGCTGCGGCTCCTGCGCCGGCATGTTCACCGCCAATTCCATGAACTGTCTGAGCGAGGCTCTGGGCATGGCGCTGCCCGGCAACGGCACCATCCCGGCGGTTGCCGCGGCCCGTATCCGCCTGGCCAAGGAAGCCGGCTTCAAGATCATGGAGTTGGTCACCAAACAGATCCTGCCCCGGCAGATCGCGACGCTCACGGCCTTCAAAAACGCCATGGCGGTGGACATGGCCCTGGGCTGCTCCACCAATACCGTGCTCCACGTGCCGGCCATCGCCCGGGAAGCGGGCATCGATCTGTCCCTGGACCTGTTCAACGAAATCAGCGTCAAGACCCCCCATCTCTGCGCCATGAGCCCCGGCGGGCCCCACCACCTGGAGGACCTGGACGCCGCCGGGGGGGTCCCCGCGGTCATGGCCGTCCTCATGGAGGCCGGCCTGGTTTCCGGTGCGCCCCTCACTGCCACCGGCGCCACCGTGGCGGATAACCTGGCGCCGGTCCGGGTCCTGGACGAGTCCGTCATCCGTCCCCTGAACAACCCCTACCACCGCCAGGGAGGCATTGCCATCCTCCGGGGCAACCTGGCGCCGGACGGCGGGGTGGTCAAGCAATCGGCGGTGGACCCCCAGATGCTGATGAATGTTGGCGTGGCCCGGGTCTTTGAGGCCGAGGAAGAAGCCACCCAGGCCATCCTGGCGGGCCGCATTAAGCCCGGCGACATCATCGTCATCCGCTACGAGGGCCCCAAGGGCGGCCCCGGTATGCGAGAGATGCTCACTCCCACCTCGGCCATCGCCGGCATGGGCCTGGATAAGGAAGTGGCGCTGTTGACCGACGGCCGCTTCAGTGGCGGTACCCGAGGCGCCGCCATCGGCCACATCTCGCCCGAGGCCGCCGAGGGCGGCCCCATCGCCCTGGTTAACGAGGGCGACCGGATCAAAATCGATATTCCGGGGAAAACCCTGACCCTGTTGGTGGACGACGCCGAGCTGACCCGCCGCCGCCAAACCTGGCACCCCCCGGAGCCCAAGATCAGGCAGGGTTATCTGTCCCGCTACAGCCGCATGGTGAGCTCCGGCAGCCAGGGCGCCGTGTGTAAGTGAGGGATAATTTAACTTTTTAGCGAAAGGAGGTTTTTCTAATGAAAGCAATTATTTGGATTTCCTATGACTTGGGAATAAAAGGAGATTATGAAACTTTATATATTTGGCTTGATTCTCATGGAGCACGAGAATGCGGAGATAGTGTGGCATATTTATCATACGAGTATGAAAAAGATATTGTTTCTGAGATTAAGACAGATTTAAGAAGCAAAATCAAAATTGGGGAGAAGGATAGAATATATTTGATTTATAAGAAACCAAAAACACAAAGCTGGATAGGAATGTTTATTTTTGGAGGAAGGAAACCTGCTCCATGGGAGGGATTTTCTGCAAAATATGAAAAAGGTGTTGTAGATGAGTAAGAGCATTTTAACTGACGCAGGTTTTTGGATAGCCTTTTTTGATACTAGCGATGAAGAAAACCATGAAATATCTGTTATTCTGATGGAAGAAATAAGGAAATTCCAAATATTATTTCCATGGCCAATTATGTATGAAGTTTTAAGGACTAAATTTGTTAAAAATAAATTTTGGTGTGAAAATCTCAAGACTTCATTGAAATCATTAAACGTAACTTATTTAAATGACGAACAATACAGGGAAGAAGCATTAACACAAACTCTTGAGCTTGCATCTATTGGTAAACGTTCTATAAGCTTAGTTGATATGATTGTAAGATTAATGTTGCTGGATATTGATATTAAAATTGATTATATAACCACTTTTAATATAAAAGATTTTTATGATGTTTGTAAAAGGAGAAGGGTTACAATATTAAATGATTCATTATAGGGCACACCAGCATGGTAAGCTCCGGCACCCAGGGCGCCGTGTGTAAGTGATTAATTTCGTCCTGGTTCCCAAGTTCAACTTGGGAACCAGGGAAGAACCCCATGAGTAGGGGCGTCCCGTTGGGTCACCCCTGAATTGTTTTATATAAGCACTAAAATTTGGATTTCAACCGGACCTTGAAGAAAATATGTCCAACTGACTCGCTTTTCGACAAGGCCCCGGGGCCGGCCCGGAACCGGTTGAGGATAACCCGGTGACCGCAGCAAGATAGGAAAGATTCTTTGTAGATAAAAGTATTAAGGAAAATAACTACTTGCCTTACTTATCGACCAATCGTCGGCTTCTTATTATAATGATTAATTTTCTAATCTTTTAGGAGAAAAGGACTATGCGCCTGAAGATCGATCGGGAAACCTTGTTAAAGGGAGTAGGACGGACCCTGGGAGTGGTGGACCGCCGGGGCACCATGCCCATCCTGGCCAATTTTCTCCTGCAGACCGATGAAAACCGGGTGGTCATTTCCGCCACCGACCTGGAGGTGAGCTTCCGGGGCTTCTACCCGGCGGAAGTGCAGGAGCACGGGGCCCTCACGATCCAGGCCCACTACTTCTATAACCTGATCAAGGAGCTGCCAGGGGATACCCTGGACCTTGAGGGGACGGAAAATTCCAAGCTAAAGATCCAGGCGGGGGATGCCCGGTACCAGTTCCACGGCTTGGCGGCGGACACGTTTCCCCCGGTCCCGGAGATCACCGACCAGGAACTGGTGGAGGTGGAGAGCCACATGGTCAAGGAGATGATCGAAAAGACCATCTTTTCCGTCTCCGTCGACGACCTCCAGTACCACCTCTCCAGCATCTTCTGGGAGCGGGTGGGAATTCCACGTCACGAGCCGGCGCCGGACCAACCCCAGGAGGAAGGGGTGGAACCGGAAGTGGACTATTGGCTGCGACTGATCTCCACCGACGGCCACCGCCTCACCCTGATCGAGCGCCCCCTGGCGGAGTCCGGCCAGTTCCCGATGGACAAAGGCATCCTCATCCCCCGGAAGGGCATGGCGGAAGTCATCCGCTTCCTGGCCGAGGAAGAAAAAGTCTCCCTGGGCCTGGGCAAGCAGAGCCTGGCGCTGAAGGCAGACGACCGGTACATCTTTACCCGGCTCTTGACGGACAAGAAATTTCCCGACTACCGCCGGATCATCCCGGAGACCTTCGCCTACCGCTTCGCCATCAACCGCCGGCAATTCTACGACACCATTCGGCGGATTGCGCTCTTGTCCACCGAACGCTTTAAAGGGGTGATCCTGAAGCTCATGCCGGATCACGTGGAAGTCACCTTCAACAACCCGGAAGTAGGGGAGGGCCGGGAAGTGGTGGGTCTGTTCATGGAGCAGGGCGACGCCGAGTCCCTCCCCATGGAGATCGGCTTTAACGCCCCGTACTTTCTGGAGCCCTTGAACGTCATGACCAGCGACATGGTGATCCTCCAGGTCAACGAAAAGGACCGGCCTTGTTGCCTGGTGGACCAGAAGGACCCCCACTACCTCAGCATCATCATGCCCTGGAGCCTGTAAAGACGGGTTCTGGGTTTTAGGTTCTAGGTTTGAGCGTGTAGGGCGGGCACGGCCCACCGCATATTTATGCCCTATAATAAGTAATAAATAAGGAGTAACGATTTGGCTGGTCCTGATTACGAGCGCGAAGCTAAAGCCGGAGGTGAAAATTCTGGCGGCGGCGATGTAAAAACTTCATACGACGCCGACAAAATCCAGGTCCTCAAAGGCCTGGAGCCCGTACGGGAACGGCCGGCCATGTACATCGGCAACACCGGTCTCGAAGGCCTCCACCACCTGGTCTATGAAGTGGTGGACAACTCCATCGACGAGGCCATGGGCGGGTATTGCGACGACATCAAGGTCACCGTCCATTCGGACAACCGCGTCACCGTGGAAGACAACGGCCGGGGCATTCCCGTGGACCTGCACCCCGGCGAGAATCTGCCGGCGGTGGAAGTGGTCATGACCCGCCTTCACGCCGGCGGTAAGTTCGATTCCGGCGCCTACAAGGTCTCCGGCGGCCTCCACGGCGTCGGCGTCTCGGTGGTCAATGCCCTGTCCGAATACCTGGAGGTAGAAATCCGCCGGGACGGCAAGGTCTATCACCAGCGCTATGAGCGGGGCAAGACCGTGACGCCCTTGACCATCACCGGCAAGACCAAGTGCCGGGGCACCAAGGTGACCTTTTTCCCCGATTCCCAAATTTTCGCCGAGATCAACTTCAGCTACGACCTCCTGGCCCAGCGCCTCCGGGAGCTCTCCTTCCTCAACGGCGGGGTGCGTATCAATCTGGAGGACGAGCTCTCGGGCCGCAAGAACGAATTTCACTACGAAGGCGGTATCGTCTCTTTCGTCCAGTATCTCAATCGCAACAAGACCCCCATCCATCCGACCCCCATTTATTTATCCGGGGCCAAGGGCGGCATCCAGATGGAGATCGCCTGTCAGTATAACGACACCTACAACGAGCAGATTTTTGCCTTTGCCAACAACATCAACACCCGGGAAGGCGGCTCGCATCTCTCCGGCTTCAAGGCCGGGCTCACCCGGGCCATCAATCAGTACATGGGGGCCAGCGACCTGCCGAAAAATCTCAAGAACGGCCACCTCCAGGGTGAGGACGTCCGGGAAGGCCTGATCGCGGTGATCAGCGTCATGCTGCCCCACCCCCAGTTCGAGGGCCAGACCAAGACCAAGCTGGGCAACAGCGAGGTCAAGGGTCTGGTGGAAAATCTTTTATATGAGCATCTGCTGACCTTCCTGGGTGAAAACCCGGCGGTGGCCAGGAACATCCTCACCAAGCTCCTGGAGGCGGCCCGGGCCCGGGAGGCGGCCCGCCGCGCCCGGGACCTGGTGCGCAAGAAAGGGGCCCTGGGGGACATGACCCTGCCGGGCAAGCTGGCCGACTGCCAGGAACGGGACCCGGCCCGGCGGGAGATCTACCTGGTAGAGGGCGACTCCGCCGGCGGCTCCGCCAAGCTGGCCCGGGACCGGCGCTTCCAGGCCATCCTGCCCCTCAAGGGCAAGATCATCAACGTGGAGAAGGCCCGGTTCGAAAAGATGCTGGAAAACCCGGAGATCCGCACCCTGATCTCTTCCCTGGGCTCCGACCTGTCTCAGGACGTGGTCAACATGGATGACCTGCGCTACCACAAGGTCATCATCATGACGGACGCGGACGTGGACGGGGCCCACATCCGCACCCTGCTCCTGACTTTTTTCTACCGGCAGATGGCCTCGCTGGTTTCGGGTGGCTACCTCTACATCGCCCAGCCCCCGTTGTACCGCCTGACCCGGGGCAATGAAAAGACGTATCTCAAAGACGACGGCGAGTTCAAAAAATACCTTCTGGCCCGGGGCAGCGACAAGAAGCGCCTGCGCCTGGGTCCCCAGCGGACCCTGGAAGGCGCCCCCCTGGCCCAGGCCCTGGAACAGGTGATTGCCTACCAGGAATATTTCCAACGCTTCGCCAAGCGAGGCCTGGCCCGGGAAGTTTTGCAGCTGCTCCTTTCGCACGGGGTGGTCTCCAAAGATGATCTACGCCAAGAGGAGCGCCTGAAAACCCTGGTGGCGGCCCTGAATGCCACTCCCCGGTGGACGGCCATGCTTTCGGCCGACGAAGAGCACCAGTCCTGGGCCGTCATCATCACTGAACCGGCGCGGGATGCAAACGAGATGCGCCTCGACTGGGAACTGATGGGCAGCAGCGATTTTCAAGCCCTGGTGCGGCTGGATCAGGGCCTGACAGACTTCAAAAACCCGCCCCACCGCCTGGAGGGCAAGGACCGCACCTGGGAATTCATCAACCTGGGCGAACTGGTGGCCCTCATCCTGGAGGAAGGGCAGAAGGGCATCAATATCCAGCGCTTCAAAGGCCTGGGTGAAATGAACCCGGAACAGCTCTGGGAGACCACCATGGATCCCGAGACCCGGACCCTGCTGAAGGTCAACATCGAAGACGCGGTGGCGGCGGACGAGATCTTCACCATCCTCATGGGGGATAAGGTGGAGCCCCGGCGTGATTTTATTCAGAATAACGTGCTTGAATTGAACGAACTTGATATCTAATATCTAAGGTAACCAGGAGCGAGACCTCTGCTTGCATCCCTAACCCCTCACTGCTCAAGGAGGAAACACCATGCAGCGCAAGGCCAGCTTTAAGATTTTCGTCACCCGCCGGGAGATGCTGTCGGTGGGCGATGTCCCGGAGCACAGCCTGATGCTCACCGAAATGGAAGGTGAGCCTATCAATTACACCCCCGGGGTGGCCGGGGAATTTGTCTCCCGCCGCAGCGTCGGCTTCCACGATCGCGTCAAAGGCGACGGCCCGATGACGGGTTATGCCACCACCATCTACCAGAACGGCGCGGTTTACTCCCGCTTCCAGGGGGAAAAGAAGGGCCCCGCGACCAAGGGTAAATGGGAGGTTTACAAAGGCATCGGCAAGTTGAGCTCTCTCAAGGGCTCCGGCACCTTTGTCGTCAAGCCTTCCGGCAAGCACGGCGAATTTGTCCTGGAGATGCAAGGGACCTACGAATTATAGGGAATAAAGCGCCATCCTGGTGACCGGTCCCCCCAAGCCGCCCTCTCCCACGAGAGGTTTCGGATGGGAGGGGCCGTGGGGGCGGTGAACGCACCGCCCCTGCCACTTTGGCGGCCGCCGGCCGGCCAGGTGAAAATCTCGGCGGGTGGCGCCTTATACCGAGTTGCAATCAAAAAGCAATTTATGGTAGCCGCAGGCTTTAGCCTGCGCCACCAATTGATTGCGAAATAGTATTAACTCCTCGCGGTTGCAGTACTCTAACAGTCAGGAGGGAACGCAGCATGTCCGATAAGACTTGCGCCAGGTGCGGCAGCGCCTATGATCCCGCCGAGGCCCGGGAATACCTGGGCCAGATGCTCTGCGAGGATTGTTACCTGGACGCCATGAGCCCCATCGTAGTCTGCGACCCCTGGGCAGTGCACACGGCCAAGAGTCTCAAGGACCTCCCGGGGGGGCAAGCCTTGAGCCCGATGCAGCAAAAGCTCTATAACCTGGTGAAGGAAAGAGGTGAGGTGCCCATTCCCGAGGCCGCCGCCCACCTGGGCCTGAGCGAAGATGACCTGCGCCGGGAGTTTGCGCCGCTGCGCCACATGGAAATGCTCCGGGGTTGCAAAAAGGACGACGGCATCTATCTCACCCTGTTTTGACCTCCGAGCCCGCCGACCTGGATTATGCCCTTCTCCGGCGGGTGGCCCGGGGAGACCAGGCCGCCCTGGCGGAGCTCATCCGCCGCCACCAGGGCCGTCTCTACCAGGTGGCCTACCGCTTGCTGAAGGACCCCCTGGAGGCGGAAGACGCCTTACAAGAAGTCTTTATCAAGGTCTACGAGCACGCCCACCGCTTCGAACCCCAGGCGACCGTGAGCGCCTGGCTCCACCGCATCACCGCCAACCACTGCCTGAACCTCCTGAGGCGGCGGCGTCCCCAGGAATCCCTGGACCAGGAGGGCGCTCCCAGCCTGGCCGATCCCGGGGCCACACCCCTCCAGGCCCTGGAGGAGCAGGAACTGAGCCGCCGGCTGGAGCAGCTGCTGGACGCCCTCCCCGAAAACCAGCGCCGGGCCCTGGTCCTGAAGCGCTTCGCCGGCCTCTCCTACCAGGAGATCGGCGAGGAAATGGGCCTCAGCCCCCAGGCGGTGGACGGCCTGCTGAAAAGGGCCCGGCAGTTCCTGAAAAAGGCGCTGCAGGATTTTTTATAAGGGTGCGGGGACAGGCTTGGCAGAGGTTAGCCAACAAAATATAATGACCAAGATTTGAGCTGACAATCATCAAACCTAGATCAAATTATATCATTTCCGTACGCGCCTTTCGCACCTTTAAAAGCGGCCACCTGGAAATCCGCCCCACCTCTGAGCAGACCGAGGCCAGCACCCGGGGGCACGTCTTCGTGGTGATGTTGGCCTACCTAATGGAACATCCTTTTCATCGTTTCGGGTGTTCCGCCAGTTGGGCTGACCTGCCGTTTCTGCCACGCCGGGTAAGCTTACCTCCGAATACCTGAGATCCCAGTCTCCCCAGGGTCAATAGAGTAATTTTACCAGGATGATGGCGATGACGATGCCCGTCATATCCGCGGCCAGGCACACGGGGACCAGATATTTGGTTTTCTTGATGCCCACTGCGCCTAAGTAAACCGCCAGGACGTAAAAAGTTGTTTCCGCGCTTCCCATGATAACCGCCGCCATCATGCTGGCCAGGGAGTCGGGGCCGGAAGATTTAAGAATCTCCGTGAAAAAACCGAGGGAAGCCGCGTTGGAGAACGGTTTTACTATCGCCACCGAAAAAACTTCTGGCGGTATGTGGAGTGGAGCCGCCACGATGGAGAACATTTGTCTGATAAAGTCGTGCGCTCCCGACGCTTCGAAGGTTTTGACCGCGATAAATATTGCCAGGACGTAGGGAAAAATCCCGATGATGATGCCGATGCCATCCTTGGCGCCCGAGACAAACGAATCATAGACGGGCACTCCTTTGGCAAATCCATAAATGACCGTAAAAAAAACGAAAACCGGGATTAAACCCTGGAATACAAAACTGATGGTATCCATGTCACCTATCTTTCCGGCTGAATTTTTTGAATAGATAAAGTATCCCCACTGCGGTGGCCGAAGAAATTACGGTTGAAATGAGGGTTGGCAAGACAATGGCATTCGGGTTACGCGAGCCGTAACTTGCCAGCAAGCCAATAGCCGTAAAAGGAATCAGCTGAATGCTTGAGGTATTGATGACAATGAAGAGCATCATCTCGAAAGTTATGGTGTCCTTCTCGGTATTGAGAGTCTGAAGGTCTTCCATGGCCTTGATGCCCAACGGCGTGGCCGCATTGCCCAGGCCGAAAAGATTGGCCAGCAGATTGAGCGTGATCGAAGTTATTGACGGGTGCCCTTCGGGGATGTTTTTGAAAAGAAACGAAATTGCCGGCCGGAAGAAATTTGACAGTTTGTAGATCAAGCCGGAATCTTCCAGTATCTTGGTAAGCCCCAGCCAGAGAGAAACAATGCCCACCAGGTAGAGGCACACTTCGATTGCGGCTTTGCCGGCTTCAAACATGGCTTTGGTGAACCCATCAACCCTGCCGGTGATGGCCGCAAACACGATGCTTAGAC